>CAIQOG010000058.1 GCA_903873355.1 uncultured Bacteroidales bacterium | reverse complement strand
TAATTTTACAAATAATTTTAAAACAATCCATTAATATTATTTGTTCAATTTTGTAGTGTCTAATAATAATTAAAATTCAAACAAAATGAAAAAAGGAAGTAAATTCATCATTTATGTAGCAATGGCATTATCGCCTATGCTATTTTCACATTGTACACTGACTGAAGATCTGGGTAAACTCAAAACTTCGCTTGATAGTGTAAAACTTGTTGTTGGAACACCGGAGTTTAAAGCTTTAGTGCATTTTGAGTTTGTTGATGCCAAAACCAATCAGTATATTACCGATGTTGCTACTGTAACTGTTAGTGGAAAAAATGCATCAGCAGTTTACAATAATCTGGGTCAATCTGCAACTACCTGTTCAACAATGATGGGTATGCTCGATTTGGTTGTTGATCCACATTTAGCTGCAACTCTTGATACTAATCCGGTAGAATTTAATGTAACAACTAATTTAACCGGATATGTAAATGTAACGCAAAAGGTTGTTTTTGTGGAGAACAAACCTAAAATAGTAAGCATTCCTTTGATTAAAATCAGTGATGCTCCTCAAGGAGTAGCTGTGAGCCAAAAGTCAAATTTTGCTTCAACATCAAGTTTAGGAGCGTTAAATACAACAGCTAGTGAGTCGTTGAATTCAGGGGCACAAACAGTGAATATTCCCCAGGGAGTAATTCTTAAAGATGCTAGTGGAAGTCCGGTGACCGGAACTGTAAAATCACAAGTTGTATTCTATAACCCGACAGATAGCGTTGCGCAAGCTGCCATTCCCGGAGGTTTAGATGTAAGTGCTAAAATGCCGGATGGATCTACAAGTAGTATTAAAATGGTTTCGGCAGGTATGTTTGGTGTAAACCTTACTGCCGGTAATCAGGAGGTAAAAACATTTGAAAATGGTGGAATACACATCAAAACAAAATTAGATCCGGCGATGATTAATCCGAAAACCGGCGTTGCTATTAAAGAAAACGATGTGATTGAAATGTGGAGTAAGAGTGATGGCAATGGTGATTGGGTGCTAGAAAAAATGGATACTATCCGGAAGGTTGGTGCAGATTTAGTACTGGAAGAAACAGTTCAGCATTTAAGTACCTGGAATTGGGACTTTTTCACAAATTCTTGTTATTCGGGTGCTAAAATTATTTTCAAAGGTGATAAAACAAGAATTTCAGGATCTGTAACCACTAATGTTTACAGTTGGGATTTTCACAAGACTGATTACTTTTCAGCATTACCTGGTGATCCTTATGATGGATTTATTCAACTCTATAACACTCCAACTAATAAAGCCGCTAAACTCACATTTACTTCTTCTACTCCGGGCGTAACCTTTACTCCAGCCGTATTAGACGTACCGAATTTGTGTAGTGGTTCTTATGAGGTAACCATTAATAAAGCAACTACACCTGTTACCGGAGCATTGATTGTTAAGACAGATATTGGTTTAAGTTCTAAATCTCAACCTGATTTGGTTATTAAACCGAATGCTGCAATATATTTAAGACCAACAGGAGCAACCACTAATTACTTGTTAAATTCTTTAGTAAACGGTGTTGGGACTTTAAATATACAATTAGGAGTTAATTATGATATTCTTGCAATGTATGGAACATCAAATGCAACCGCAAAACTGAGAGTTGATAAAGTAAATAATACTTTGGTTGTAACTTGTACACCAACTGTAAATTCCGGTTCAACATCAACCACAGTAACACTTCCTGCGATTCCTATCCCGTCAGATAATATTGTAATTGTAAAATACAATATTGTATTGCCTGATAATATTTTTAATTCACTAAGATAAACATAAAGAACATGAAAAAACTAATAATAATCTTCGTGTGCATCTTTGCAACTTTGATGACACAAGCTCAGGATAATGCAACACCTCGTTCTTATTTTGGTGTAGGTGTGGGCGTAAGTGCTTCTACAAATGGTTTGGGCGCAAGTTTGGTAACTGCTCTAAACAAGTATGTAGCTATTCGTTTGTCGTATGAAAAGTTGGATAATAGTATGATTCAAAATGTCTATCCTATCAATAATGCGATTAATGTTGATTTTGGCGGACAGTCACTTTCTATGACTCCATCAATAAAAACCGGTGGATTATCTGCCATTCTTGACCTGTATCTGGGAAAATCGTTTTATATTTCGGGTGGGGTGGTTTATACTGATATGGATTTATCGGCAACCTTTAAATCAGCAAATCCAATAACAATTGGTGATATAACCTTTACTCCCGACGATCTTGGTCATCTTGGTGTGACTCTAAAGCCGGAGCAAAAGCTTTCACCGTATGCCGCATTTGGATTTGGTCGCAATATTTCACGGGATAACCGCTTGTGTATGAGCCTCGAATTTGGCGCATACTTTATGAAATCGTATGTGGTTGGCCTTACAGGTACAAATATGTTTTCAGCCACAGCTGAAGGTAATCAGGTTTCTATAGACAAACTTAATGCAACTTTGAAGACAATGAGCTGGAGCGGAATTTATCCTGTTATTAAGTTGGGAATTTCTTATAAGATTCTTGGAGATACAAAACGATAATTCAGAAGTTACTGTTTCAAACATCAAAAAAACCCGTTCAAATTTGAACGGGTTTTTTTGATGTTATTATTTGGCTGCCAACTGATTAATCAACGGATTCGCATACATTTCGAGCAATCGGGTCATCAGAAAATCTTCATCTTTATCAGGCAATTCTATCTTGGCAATTTGCAGTGACAGATAGCGCTCGAAATCAAGTTTTTCCATGGTGGTATAATCCTTCTCAAAGCGATTGGTGCGATGCAGTAAATCATAAGCCACTTTGTTTATGGCGTAAATAGTATATCCGGAATGAATCCGACGGTCAATCAGTTCTGCTGTGAGTTTTATCTGTTCGTTTTTATTGCCGGTTTGAGTGGCAATATCTTTAAGTTCCTTCTGAATTTCACCCGTAAGTTGATAAACTACCCGTCCTTTATATCCCATCACGCCGGTTTGCATGTTCAACAAATCATCCATTGGATGTTTTTTGAAATCAGGATTCAGATGGCGCTGGTATAACTCTTTGGCTTTCAGAAAATCGCACGGGTCGTATTCATACGAAATGCTTAGCGGACAGATATTCAGTTCCGAAATATTTTCAATGAAACTACCTTTTCCGTACATATTGAACATTTTCAACAAACTTTCCTGAGTGCGGTCGTTGGAGTCTTTGGCACGTCCTTCACGTTGTGCAATCCAGATTGATTGCTGTTTTTCGTTGATAGTGTAATGAATGTATGCTGATAGGCGTTGCGAACTTTCAAGAACCTGACGGGCACTAAGTCCGCGTTTCACAATAAAGCTTTTGTTTACCCGCACCAAATCTTCAATCCAGGGAAAAATAAGCAGGTTATCACCAATGGCAATTTCCACCGTGTTCATTTTTTGTTCAATCAGTTTGCCGCATAGAAATGCAGAGTCCAGTATAATATCGCGGTGGTTTGATATGTATAGATAAGGTTTTGATTTATCAGTTTTATCAAGACCAAGCAACGTAATACCTTTGGTCATGTTAGCTTCAAGGTATTGCAGAAATGGATAAACCATATCTGTCTGAAAATCATAATTGGCATGAAATGAAAGTAATCGTTGTTTGATAACTTCCTTAGGAAGCAAAGGATACACCGTACTCAGCACTTTCATAAACTGCTTTTCCTCAATCAACCGACTCAACACTTCATGCACTTCCTCGTCACGATAGCAGCGTATTTCTTCAAAATCGTAGTTCATCTTTATTTTGTTTGTAGTTAATTAGTTGATTGGTTATTCGTTGATTAGTTGATTCATTGATTCATTGATGTATTTACTGCTTACCGTTTATGATTTATTCGTCTTTTTCTCTACTAACTATAAAGTATACTCAAAAAAATATAAACAGCAGGTGCGGCAAGTAACATGCTATCGAAACGGTCGAGTAAACCTCCATGTCCTGGAATCACATTTCCGGAATCTTTCACATTGAGGGTACGTTTAAGTAACGATTCAGTTAAATCGCCAAAAGTTCCGAAAATCACTATAATCTCGGAGAAAATAAGCCAGTTAACCAAACTTATGTCTTTAATAATCAGAGAAAAAACATATCCTGAAATCAATGCGAAAAATGCTCCTCCAAAGAAACCTTCCCACGATTTTTTTGGAGAAATCCGTTCGAAAAGTCGATGTTTTCCAATTGTAATCCCAACCAGATAAGCACCGGTGTCATTAACCCATATAGTAACGAAAACTGCAAGTAAAATAAGTGGCTGAAAACCGTGAATAAAAATTATGTAATTCAATAATGAAAAGGGCAGAGCTATAAATATCTGACCAAGAACAAAATAAGCCCAATTATGAACAGGGTTTTGTTTCTTTAAAAATAGTTCTGAAATAACAACAAGGATGAAAAACAATCCATACAAAGAGAAAACCGGAAAATGAACAATTCCTGAAGCATCGATAAAAGAACATGCAAACAATAACACAGCTGACGAGATAGATAATCTGTAATTTGCTTTAAAATCGGGCTGGTCATTGGTTAATTTATGAAATTCCAATACAGACCATCCGCAAATAATAGTAAAAAACAATGCAAAGGTGGTTTGTCCTAACAAAATTGAGCCTACAACAAGTATCACGAAAATAGCTCCACTCAGGCTTCGTTTCACAAAGTTATTCATAGTATGCAAGAAATAAGGATGACAGATACAAGAAGGAAACCTCCAAATAGGTTTTATGCCACAAAGATAGCAAAACTTTAGTTTTTGGAAAGGAAAACTATAAATTCTTTTGGACCGTGAGCACCAAGTACGAGGGTTTTTTCAATGTCGGCTGTACGGCTTGGACCGGTAATAGTGGAAATCGTCGATGGGAGCTTCGTTCCGTATTTGTTTTTCAGAGCAACAAAAGCATCGGTGAGAAAATCCACAAGTTGTGAAGTGTTTGCAATGACAATATGAATGGGTGGGAAAACAGTCATCTGCCTTCCGGATTCGGTTCGTGAAGTTACAATCACACTACCCGTACGTGCAACCAATAATTCACATCCGGTAATTCCTACCTGCATTTCTTCGAAATTATCGGGATTGTTTGTGTGAATAATTCCTGCTTTTGAAAGAGTTTTAGCTATAACCGAGTCGCGGCAATAAACACTTGGAAGTCCTTTTGAGTCAAGAAAATCTTTGATTTTTAACGCAACATCAGATTCGTTTTTACACAAAATGCACTGACCGCTAATGGCTTCTAATTCTGTTTTAAAGCAACTAATTGCGTCAGGAAGTATTGGTTTGTGAATTTCCAATTCATCAATCGGTTGAACAGAAACAGAAGCAATCCTTGTTGGGCGAACTGCTGCTATTTTGTTTAATATATCCTGACGGGAATTATCCGACATTTTCTTCTGTTTTTGTTGAATTTTCTTCTGCTGTATTTTCCGGCAGGGCGGTATCTTCAGGTTCAATCAAAACTTCTTCCAGTAAATCTGAATTTCCATTCTGAGCCATTAATTCGTCGCTGCGCGAAGTCCAAGGACGTTTTCCAAATATATTTTCAAGATCTTCAGCAAAAATCACTTCTTTTTCAATCAACAATTCAGCTAACTGATTGTGACCTTTCGCATTCTTTTTCAAAATCTTTTTTGCACGTTCATATTCCTTTGCAACTATATCTTTTGCTTCTGCATCAATAAGTTCTGCAGTTTTCTCGCTGTAAGGTTTGGTGAACCCATAATCGGAATTTCCTGTTGAGTCGTAATAACTCATGTTTGGCAATTTATCACTCATTCCATAGTAGGCTACCATAGCATAAGCACGTTTGGTAACCCGTTCAAGGTCGTTGATAGCACCGGTTGACATTTGTTTAAGGAAAATTTCTTCAGCAGCACGACCGCCCAATGTTGAGCACATTTCATCCAACATATGTTCACGTGCAGTCAGCTGACGTTCTTCGGGCAAGTACCATGCTGCACCGAGCGCTTCTCCGCGTGGAACGATAGTTACTTTTACCAACGGATTTGCATGTTCTGTCATCCAACTGATTGTAGCATGACCGGCTTCATGGTATGCTATTGATTTCTTCTCGGAAATAGTGGTAATCTTATTTTTCTTTTCCAAACCACCGACAATTCTATCCACAGCATCAAGAAAATCCTGTTTTTCAACAAAAGTTTTATTCTTACGGGCAGCAATCAAAGCCGATTCGTTACAAACATTAGCAATGTCAGCTCCTGAGAAGCCCGGTGTCTGACGTGCCAGGAAGTTTACATCAACTGTATCATTTATTTTTATCGGACGAAGATGTACATTGAAAATCTGTTTGCGTTCGTTCACATCCGGTAGATCAACATGAATCTGACGGTCGAAACGTCCGGCACGAAGCAATGCTTTATCCAGAATATCAGCACGGTTGGTTGCAGCAAGAATAATTACCCCGCTATTTGAACCAAATCCATCCATTTCTGTCAATAACTGATTTAATGTGTTTTCGCGTTCATCGTTACTTCCCATATTCGGGTTTTTACCACGTGCACGACCCACAGCGTCAATTTCGTCAATAAAAATGATACAAGGTGCTTTTTCCTTAGCCTGACGGAATAAATCACGTACACGCGAAGCTCCGACCCCAACAAACATTTCAACGAAATCAGAACCTGACATAGAGAAGAACGGAACATCGGCTTCACCCGCTACTGCCTTGGCCAGCAATGTTTTACCTGTTCCGGGAGGGCCTACAAGTAAGGCACCCTTTGGAATTTTACCACCAAGTTCGGTGTATTTTGAAGGATTTTTAAGGAATGCTACAATTTCTTCGATTTCCTGTTTAGCTTCTGCCAAACCAGCCACATCTTTAAACGTTATTTTATTTGTAGTATCACCTTTATCAAAAAGTTGTGCTTTTGATTTACCAACATTGAAAATTCCGCCTCCGCCTCCGGCACCACCACCCATACCTGACATGCGTCGGGTAAGGAAAACAAAGAGGAAAACCATTAAAAGAACCGGCAAAATAACGGATATAAATATATCCATATAGTTGCGGCTGTCTTTGTATTCAACGCCCACTTTAATTCCCAGTTTATCTTCAACCGATTGATTGAAACGAGAAAACTCTTCCGCAGGAACACTAACAGAAATAGTTCGCTCTTTGGAATAAACTTCATATTTATCACCAAATATCTTCTTCATCATCTGATTATCCTTTTTTGTAAGAGAATCCATCAGTGATTTCTGATTATGAACAAATGATTTATAGTTTTCTCCAAATGTTCTGCGCAACGAAGCTGTGTCATTTACTGTTTGAACATAATTTATCATCTGTGCTTCTAACTCGTTTTTTGAGCTGTACACATTTACCTTCGAAACCATTCCCTGACGGACATATTCTTTAAAGGTAGTAAATGGTACCGGTACGGTTGGTATATTTTCTTTGAAGAAATAGGATGCTACAAGAAAAAAGATAATGATGCCGTAAATCCATGTAATATTGAACTTAGGTGTTTTCCCGGCAGATTTTCCGGGTTTTGGAAGAGGATTATTATTGTTTTCCATTAATCTAAATTATTGTTAATCAAAAGTTTATTAATATTTTATTATTCAGAAATCAGAGTAAATCTTCCAGAATTTTTATATCAGCATCCGACCACAAATGTTCAATGTCGTAGTATGCTCTGGTTGCGCGTTGAAAAACATGAACGATAATCTGACCATAATCCATGGCTATCCATTCACAGTTTTCGAAACCATCTGTGGCATAGGGTTTTACTTTGATTTTTTCCTGAACCCAATCTTTTATGGAGTGTGCAACCGAATTTACGTGTGTGTTCGAATCACCTTCGCAGATTACAAAGTAGCTACAAGGTGCTTCTTTGAGTTTGTTCAGATTTACAACCACAATATTCTTACCCTTACGTTCCTGTATTCCTTCAACAATTTTACTAACAATTTGTTCGTTATTACTTATGGTCATGAATTTTTTATTTATTAAAAACGGACACAAATATACTGCTAAATGCCCGAAAATGAAAATGTTATTTTAAAATAATGCTTATTTTTTTTAATTCAGTCAAAAACCGAACCAAACCAAAACATCTGCCATTTAGGCATAAAAAATCCGATACAATACATGCATCGGATTTTTTGTATTTTATTCTTACTTATTTTATTTCACAATTGAAAGAAAATCTGCATCGGCTGCATATTTTGCAAATTCAATATCCTTCTGTGCTTTTGCTGCTAAAGAGTTGTCTTTCTTAATTGCAGCTTTCAGGCTGCTGTAAACAGCGTCACGGTCGTTTGTACGAGCACCTATAACAGCTCCTAGATATGAAGTCATTGCATTTGGTCGTTGAACAGACGATAAAGTGTTGCGTGCAGTAGAGTAGTCAGCATTTAAAATCTGTACTAACGCTGCGTTATTTGATGCAGTTGAACCAAAATATGTTTTTGATTTTGAATAATCTCCTTTGACAGCATAAATAGAACCTAAACCTTCACCTGCATTACCGCTTGTGCCTGCAGCTTTTCCAAACAATTCTTCAGCTTTGGTCAAATCTCCTTTTGCCAATGAAGCAATAGCTGCATTGAAATTAATATCTGCAGATTTTGGGTCAATTTCAAGAGCTTTAGAAATATAGCGTGAAGCATCTGCTGCATTACCCTGTTGTAGTTTAACAGCACCAAGATTGTTGAAACCTCTTGCATCTGTTGGATAAAGTTCTGTAGCTTTCTGATAAATAGCAGCTTTCTCACCTAAATCGGAAGTCAGGCTACCTGCATAAATCAATTCTTCTACAGATAGCTTAGAAGCATCTTCTTTTGCAAGTTTTGAAATTTCAACGTCAGATTTTCCGGTTACATCAACAGTCAATTTTAAACGTGAACGACGTAATTTTGGGAGAATTTCTTCAGAGATTGATTTAAATGTTACAGATAAATTTTTGATTTCACGTTCACGTTGTTCAGGGTCTGTATACATTGTAAGTACTCTTAAAATCAATTGCTTGTCCTGGATGTTAGAACTTTCCATTAATTTTTGGAATCCCTCCCAGTCTTCAGCTGTAAATTTAGTGTCTATTTTCAGACCAGCTTTCAGTTTTTTGAATTCTTTGTTCAGGAAATCAACAGTTACTTCTTCGCGTTTTTCAGCAAGATTGGTGTTTAATTTCAGCGAACCGTCGGGAGATGCATAACCGGAAACTTCAAATGAAGCAACTTTTTGATTTGCAGTTTCACTTACTGCTTTAATTTTCTTGGTTAAAGCAACAACATCTGCTGAACTTGTTTCAGTTTTGCGAAGTTTTGACTCTTGAATCAGGAACATGATATCAGCATCTTGTTTTTCCTGAATTACTCGTTGAAATTTGTCTGTCAAATAAACCGGAGTCATTTCAGTACTGTTCAACGATACTAATTGAGAAGTTGCAATAACTCCATCAGCGACTTTTACACCGGGAATCTGGTAGGTTTTTTTGCCCTGAACGATATTGAATTCGAGAAATAGTTCAGACTTAGCCATTTCAGGTACATAGTCGAAAGAAACTTTCATGCTGTAAGTGCCACCTGCCTTAAATTCAATTACTTTATCATTTCCTTTCACTTTTTCACCCTGAAAATTCACAGATTCTCCTTTTACTTGTTTTCCTTCAAATTTCAAAACCGGAGTAACAGTTACAACAGCTTTTTTGTTGAAATACTTAACTGGAAATGTTCCTGTAACGGTTGCATTCACCTTGCCTGCTTTTACTTCGAGAGGGTTTGGATTACATTTAAATAAGCTTGGATCTAAAGCAGTAAGATCTTTGCCACATGAGCTCAAAATCAATGCAATAACCATTGTTAGCGATAATAATAATTGCTTTTTCATACGTTTTTAATTTTTATTTTAAGTGATAATTTATTTTCGTCTTATTTTGGGCGCAAAGATACAATTTTTGAGTGAAATTACATTACTTTGCACTCCGATTTTGATATCTTTTTGTTCGATACTTTAATTCATCTTTAATTTATTTACTAATACTCAGTAGATCAAACGAATAGGCTTATAATGAGAAAAATATTCAGCAAAATGAAATTTGCAGTTCACATTTTAAAATATCTTACAATTAAAAAGATATTAAATATTTGCTCCATAGGACTTTCCTATTTGTTTGCAGCTATAGGAAAAAATAGAATTGGAAAAAGTTTGCCCTATTTCTTGTCGGTTGAAGTTGCAAATTATTGTAATTTGCACTGCCCCGAATGTCCGGTCGGAAACAGACCAGTTTCCGAAACCAAAAAGAATAATATTGATTTTGACCTTTACAAAAAAATAGTTGATGAGCATAAACCTACCCTTGTACATTTACTTTTATATTTTCAGGGAGAGCCGTTATTAAACAAACAACTACCTGAATTAATAAAGTATGCTCATAATTCCCAAATTTTCACTTCAACATCTACTAATGGTCAATTACTTACCCAAAACAATGCCAAACTGATTGTGCAATCCGGGCTTGATAAATTGATTGTTTCTGTTGATGGAACAACCCAGGAGACTTATGAGAAATACAGAGTAGGTGGCAAACTTGATTATGTTTATGCCGGAATACAGCATGTTAATTTTTGGAAAAATGAATTTAAGTCAATAACTCCAATAATTGAAATTCAGTTTCTGGTGTTGAGAACGAATGAACATCAAATAGGAGAAATGCGTCGAATTGCTGCTGAATTGGATGTTGATAGGTTGGTTTTTAAATCTGCACAACACTATGATTTCGAAAATGGTAATGAACGAATGACTTCTATATCCCGTTTTTCAAGATATAAAAAAACAAAAATCGGAACTTACCGAATTAAAGGCAGTCAACCGAATCGATGTTTTCGTTTGTTAAGTGGCGGAGTAATAAATGCCGGTGGTGAAGTTTTTCCATGCTGTTACGATAAAATGTCTGAATTTTCTTTTGGAAATATTAAAGAATCGGCATACACAGACTGCTATCAAAATAAAAAAGCCTCCGGTTTCAGAGGAAGTATTCTCAGAAACCGGAAGCAGTTTCAAATTTGCCGCAATTGCACAGGCTAATTATTGAATTTCAATTGTTCTTGCCGGTTTAGGCTTTGCTTCTTCCTTTTTTGGTATACTAACCTTCAGAATTCCATTATCATAACTGGCTTCAATTCTCTCACCATCAGCAGTTTGAGGTAGAGTGAATGAGCGGCTGAACGACTGATAACTGAATTCGCGTTTAGTGAATTGTTCTCCATCTTTTGTTTCACTTTCCACTTTCTTTTCAGATGAAATAGTCAGTAAATCGTGATTCAACTCCAACTTGAAATCACCTTTTTCAAAACCCGGAGCTGCAACCTCAACCGTAAATGCATCAGTATTTTCTTTGATATTAACTGATGGTAGTGTTGTGTTAGTAACTGAAAAGTTACGGTTTGACCAATCGAATAAATCGCCTTCAAATAAACGATCAAACATTGATGGTAGCTGATTTGAAAATCTAACAAGTGACATAATTAAATCCTCCTATACTTTAAAAATTAATAAATAAGTTATTTTGTTCGAAATACAATATTCAAACAAAATGCCAAACCTATTATATGTTATTATATAATTGCTAATCAGTGTTATAAGTGTCAAAATGACAGATTATTTGAGCCAAAATGACAGTTTATATTAGTCAAAATGACAGTTTGTTTGAGTCAAAAAAGTCATTTAAAACATAATAAAATTGATTTTCAGATATTTAAAATTATTTTCAGGTTGTAATCTCTACTAGTGAAAATTTCTCACAATTATATTAAATTACTACCAAAAAATGTTCAAAAAATGCATAAATAAAATATTATAAGTACATTTGCCAACTATAAATTTAAAATTGAAATCAAAAAATTACTAAAATGACTAAAAAAGTATTGTTAATGGCACTTGTTGCCTTTTTTTGTCAAGTGGCTTATCTTCCTGTTTTTGCAGTAAAGGCAGCTCCATTTCCTATTACAGTTACTCAACCCGATGGTACCCAGCTAACAATTCGTTTGCACGGTAGCGAGTTTAATCATTTTCAATCAACAGTTGATGGCTATGTTTTAAAATCAAACACAAATGGTTATTTGACCTATGCAACTGTGAATTCAACCGGTGAATTAGTAGAGAGTAATGTTATTGCACGAAATATTGATAAAAGAACAAGTTCGGAAACTCAGTTTTTGAAAACAGTTGACCAAATTGCAGTAAAACAATCAGTTCAAAACTTAGCCAAAACAAGTAAGATGCTTTTAAGTGGAGCTGATAAACCCCGCAAGGCATATCCATTGATTGGTTCTCCAAAAGCACTTGTGATATTAGTTAACTTTACCGATAAATCATTTGTTGTTCCAACTCCACTGACTGCATTTCAGAATCTTGTAACACAATCAGGATATAGTGCTAATGGCGGAACGGGTTCTGCAAAAGATTATTTCATGGCAAGTAGTTACGGAAAATTTGCTCCTGATTTTGTTGTTGCAGGTCCTGTAATGTTACCACAAAATATGGCATATTATGGAGGTAACGATACAAGTGGTAATGATAAAAATCCTGCTCAAATGGTTTTAGATGCTTGTGCTGCTCTTGCGACAACAGGATTTAACTTTGCTCCGTATGATACAGATAATAATGGTGTTATTGATAATGTTTTTATTTATTATGCCGGCTATAATGAAGCTGAAGGTGGTGCTGCAAATACAATTTGGCCTCACAGATGGAGCATCTCAAGTTCCGGTAAATCAAGTGGTTCTTACAGTGGAAAAACAGTAGATGACTATTCGTGTACTTCAGAACTTAAAAGCACATCAGGTTCAAGTATGTGTGGTGTAGGAACATTCTGTCATGAATTTGGTCACGTACTGGGTTTGCCCGATTATTATAATACATCAGGAAGCAGTACCTATATCTCAACAACTGAAACTTGGGAAGTGATGGATTATGGTCCTTATTTGAATGGTGGATGTACGCCTCCTACATATTCAGTGTGGGACAGATTCTATTTAGGATACCTTACTCCCCAACAAATTAGTACGGCTGCAGATATCACATTAAATCCTATATATCAGGGAACTACTGTGCCTGCAAATACAAATAATCAGGCTTATCTGATTGCTGCAAGTACTCATAATCTGAATGGAAGTGCTCCAAGTCCGGCTGAATTTTTTATGGTAGAATACCGCAAACATACCGGTTGGGATACTTACTTAGGACAAACAGTTGATGCCAGTGGTAATTTAACAACAATACCTTCCGATGGTATGTGTATATGGCATATCGATTACCTTCAGTCTGCATGGGATAGTAATGGACCAAATAATGCAAACAGTAGTACACAGACCGCTTCCAGTCATATGCGTGTATATTTACAACCTTTAAGTGGACAAACAACTACTCCGGGAACTACATTTACAACAGGTTCGTTTACTCCAACAACCTGGTCGGGTACGAATTTAAATAAACCACTTACAAGTATTGCAATGACTGCAAATAATATGACATTCAAGTTTATGGGTGGTGCTGTTGGTCCAACAATCGCTGCAGGAACTGTTAGTGCATTTACAATGAGCGTTGGAGGAGCTGCTCCTACACAGACAATTACAGTAACTGGTACCGCTTTAACGAATAATATTCAACTTACATTACCCGCTAACTCAGTTTTTGATATTAAACTTACTTCCGGCAGTACGTGGGGGAAAAGTTTAACTTTAGCACCAACATCTGGAAGTGTTAGCCAGTCAGTTCAAATTCGTTACAGTCCTATAGCTCTTGGAACTCAGACTGATCAATTGGTTTTGACCAGTACTGGTGCTACAACAGTAAATTTAAATCTAAGTGGAACGTTAGCTGTAGGTCCTAATTCACCGGTAATTTCAGTAGGAAAAATTGATTCCGGCATCTCATTCTCTGCAACCCAGACCAATACCATTAATGCTAAAACCATTAATGTGAAAACTACGGATGTGAATGATAATTTATATTTCACAATAACAGGTACTGATGCTGCAATGTTTTCAGCTTCAGTAACAATGTTGACAAAAGATGCAAGTAATGCTGCTTCAGGAACTAATATTACCGTAAGTTATAAACCAACAGCTACAGGAACTCATACAGCTACATTGACTATATCCGGTGGTGGACTTACACCTCCAAAAGTAATTACTTTGACTGGCTCAGGTATATGATTATTGTCTGAATAACCTATAAATAGAACAGGCTTTCTCAACTGAGAAAGCCTGTTCTATTTATAAGAAGTCCGATGGTTTATTTATACATTTCGTCAATTAATGATTTGTATTTCTGCATGATAATTGCACGACGCATTTTCAGGGTATTTGTCAATTCGCCACTTTCGATGCTGAACCCTTTTTTGATAAGGCTAAACTTTTTAATGATTTCATAACCTGCCATTCCTTTTTGTAATAATGCAACCCGGTTTAAAAGCATTTCGTAAATCGCAGGTGAATTTAATAGCTCGTCAATGCTTTCGTATTGAATTTTATTGGTTTTGGCATATTCTTCAAGTGCCGGAATTGAAGGAGCGATAATAGCTGTTACGAAATTACGTTCATCGCCAATTACAGCAACCTGTTCAATGTATTTGTCAACACCGAGACGTGTCTCGATTTCCTGAGGAGCAATATATTTACCATTCGATGTTTTAAAAAGATCTTTGAGTCGCTCAGTCATTATGATGTAATTATCCTTTAAATAACCCGCATCTCCGGTTTTGAACCAACCGTCGGTAGTAAAAGCTTGTGCATTAGCTTCGGGTTTATTAAAATAACCGGGGAAGATTGTTTTACCTCTGAGTTGTATCTCATTATCTTCGCCAATTCGTACTTCAACCTCATCTATATAAGTACCAACAGTACCAACTTCGAAACCAAAATATTCAAAACATGAAACGGTAGCTGTAGACTCAGTTAAGCCATAACCATAAAAAATAGGAACACCGATACTCCGAAAAAACACAAGAATTTCGTCAGAAAGTTTTGCTCCTGCAGTCGGTAATATATTTGCATTTTCAATACCAAGCGTACGTTTTACTTTCGAAAATATAAGCTTATCAGCCAATGTATATCTAAGTTGTAGATACAAGTCGGGTTTGTTGTTAATTCGCAGATATTCAAGATTATATTTATTTCCGATTGCAATGGCCCACGTAACAATCCCTTGCATTAATGGCGACATTTTTGAAATATTTTCCTGAACGCCGGAATATACTTTTTCCCAAAAACGTGGAACGGCACACATCAACGTAGGACGGACATCTTTAATTGTTTGTTGAATTTCTATCGGATTCTCGTTGATATAGATTGTTATGCCATTAAATATACAGAGGTAGCACCAGGTACGTTCAAAAACGTGTGATAACGGTAAAAATGCCAGTGAAACATCTTTGTCAGAAAGGCTTGTAAGTCGTCTGTTATTGCCGGCAATAGCTTCATCAAAGTTAGAATGTAAAAGCATTGCACCTTTAGGATTTCCTGTTGTACCCGAAGTGTATAAAATACAGGCCATGTCACTATCCAATGCTTCACTCTGACGTTGTTGTACTTCGAAGTGTTTAGTTGATTCCTGACCAATAAGTAGAAAATCTGCGTAATACATTGAACTTTCTTTGTCAATAAAGACAACTGTTTTGTCGAAAACAATAATTTTCTTCAGGAATTTTGAGTTTTGCAACACTTCATATGCAATATTATATTGATCCTGATTTCCCACAAAAATCAGTTCAATTTCAGCATCATTCACAATATATTCAACTTGTGGAACAGTTGAAGTTGCATAGATTGGAACCATTACTGCACGAATTGTATATAAGGCAAAATCAATTACCAAATTTTCGTATTTATTTTGCGAAAACTGAGCTACACGTTGTTGCTCAACTATACCCGTTTCGATAAAAGATTTTGCTAACGAAGAAACCTGATGACCAAATCCTGCCCATGAAATATGACTCCATTCGTCCGAAACATTATCGCGATGGTACATAGCGGGCTTTTTGCCATACTTTTTTGCCTGCGCAAAAATTATTTGTGAAAAATGAATATTCTTCATAATCGTATTTTTTTATATTAGTTTGAAAATTAACGTGATTACAAAGATACAAAAATAGATGAGATTATTGCACGATTTGGGTAATAACGTGCAGTTTTACCGGAGGAATATTCCTGTTTAGTCGATTTGTGGAGCGAGATTTTGTTCTGTAGTTTGGTCTGAACTTTCAGACGTATCAGTTTCTGTATTAAGACTTTGAATAAATTCAGGGCTCGAATCAATCAGTTGCAGAGCAATTTGTGATACGTTTTGTTGAGATTCTTTTTTGCTTTTTCCAATGGCTTCACACACGGTTTTGCCTTGTATTTCAAGTCGTGTCAGAAATTCATGTTTGTTAGCACTGCTTAACGTGTCCTGGACTAAAATAAATTCCGGTTCTAAGCGATTTTTCTGACACCATTCTATTAGTTTTGATTTGAAATTTACTTCATTTCTACTAACTTCGTCTAAATCAATAAAGGTATTCAGTAAACGTTGTTCCACAAATGTTTTACACTTTTTATATCCAAAGTCGATATAAATTGCTCCCATAAGAGCTTCAAGCGCATTTCCATAAATGTTTTTATTGGTGTTTGCATTCACATATTTTGTGACTAAAACCAACTTGTCCAGCCCGATTTCAATGGCCAGATTGTTTAAAGCTTCGCGGTTTACAATTTTGGAACGGGTATTGGTTAGAAAGCCTTCGCGCTGATTTTCATAGCGATGATAAAGAATATCGGTAACAACCGAATTCAAAATGGCATCACCCAGAAATTCAAGACGTTCGTTGCTAAGAAAATGACCGTTTTCGGTTGGGATTGAAACTGATTTGTGGCGAACTGCCAACTGGTAGTATTCAATTTTATCGGGATAAAACCCAAGAATTTGGCGGAATAAAAAATAAGGCTCTTTTCGAGCATTCGAAATGAGCCTTATTTTTTTTATAAGATGTGTGAACACAAAGTTATTTTGAGTACTTTTTCACAATTAAACTTGCATTGTGTCCGCCAAATCCGAAAGTGTTGGATAGTGCAGCATTCACAGTGCGTTTTTGTGCCTTATTAAAGGTGAAATTCAGATTATAATCAATATCAGGATCTTCATCACCTTCTTCGTGATTGATTGTTGGAGGAACAATATCGTTTACAACTGAAAGTATAGCAACAATTGCTTCAACCGCTCCGGCAGCACCAAGCAGGTGACCGGTCATGGATTTGGTTGAACTGATATTCAGTTTGTAAGCATGGTCTCCAAAAACCTCTTTGATGGCTTTTGATTCCGAAATATCACCAACTGGAGTTGATGTTCCGTGAACATTGATATAATCAATAGCATCCGGAGTTAAACCTGCATCTTTCAACGCCCGTTTCATAACCAGAATAGCTCCAAGACCTTCAGGGTGAGTTGCAGTCAGGTGATAAGCATCAGCCGACATTCCACCACCGACCACTTCGCAAATAATATTTGCTCCACGTGCTAAGGCATGTTCTAGTTCTTCAACGATAATACAGCCTGAACCTTCACCCATTACAAAACCATCGCGGCTTTTACTGAACGGACGTGAAGCTTTAGTTGGTTCATCATTGCGGGTTGATAAAGCAGTAAGTGCGTTAAAACCGCCTACACCACCAGGTGTGATAGCTGCTTCGGCTCCTCCGGCCACAATCATATTGGCTTTACCCATGCGAATGTAATTAAACGCGTCAATGAGTGCATTCGTAGAAGAAGCACAAGCCGATGCCGTTGAATAATTCGGGCCACGGAAACCATATTGGATTGAAATCTGACCAGCAGCAATATCCGAAATCATTTTAGGAATGAAAAACGGATTAAACTTCGGGCCTTGTTCTTTGTTAGTGTAGTAATACGCAATTTCTTGTTCAAATGTCAGAATACCTCCGATACCTGCAGCAAAAATAACACCTACTTCGTCTTTGTCTACTGTTTCTAAATCCACTCCACAGTTTTCAATAGCTTCCTTTGCAGCTGCAATGGCATACTGGGCGTAAATATCAAGTTTGCGTGCTTCTTTACGGTCAAAGTATTTTGAAGGATCAAAATCTTTTACCTCGCAGGCAAATTGAGTTTTAAACGCAGAAGCATCGAAATGAGTAATAGGTCCGGCACCACTGGCACCGTTGCAAATATTATCCCAGAATTCCGGGATTGAATTTCCAAGCGGTGTGATGGCTCCTAAACCTGTTACTACAACTCTTTTCAATTCCATAATAAACTATCGTGGAATAAGATTATTTTTGTAAAGCTTCGATGTGAGCGATAGCGTCGCCTACTGTGCCAATTTTTTCTGCTTGTTCGTCTGGAATAGAGATACCGAATTCTTTTTCGAATTCCATGATTAATTCTACAGTGTCTAATGAGTCAGCACCAAGATCATTTGTGAAACTAGCTGTTGCTACTACATCTGATTCTTCTAC
>CAIQOG010000057.1 GCA_903873355.1 uncultured Bacteroidales bacterium | reverse complement strand
GATGGAACAATTATCGTTGAACCACCCGTAACTTTTCAGGTTGACACGCTGGAGCAAATGGAATTTTTGCCGGGAGTGTTGCGTAATCTGCACTTTATCCGCCAAAAACTCGATTTTGAGTGGGCATTGGTTACTAATCAGGATGGTTTAGGGACAGAAGTACATCCGCAGGAGAATTTCGATAATATTCAGGCTAAATTTCTGCAAACACTGGCTAACGAAGACATTACTTTCGACAAAATATTTATCGACAAATCCTTCCCTGAAGACTATCTGCCAACCCGCAAACCGGGAGTTGCCATGCTTACTGAATACTTTTCGGAAGCCTATGATTTGGCAGGGTCATTTGTTATCGGTGACAGAATAACCGACGTGGAACTGGCTAAAAATCTGGGTTGTAAAGCAATTTTCCTAAGCGATGATGCTGAAATTCTCACAGAAAAAGGATTGACTGAATTCTGTGCGCTACAAACTACTAACTGGAATAAAATCACTGAATTTCTTTTTGCCGGCGAACGTACTGCCTCTGTAAAACGCACCACCAAAGAAACGGATATTTTGATTGAACTGAATCTTGACGGTTCTGGAAAATGCAACATCAATACAGGTCTGAAATTCTTTGACCACATGCTGGAACAGATTGGAAAACACTCCGGTTCTGACCTGATTATCAACGTTAAAGGCGATTTGGAAGTGGACGAGCACCACACCATCGAAGATACAGCCATTGCCCTGGGTGAAGCTTTTGGAAAGGCACTCGGCAATAAACGCGGCATTGAGCGATATGGTTTTTATTTGCCCATGGATGATTGTCTTTGTTCGGTGGCATTGGATTTTGGCGGTCGTGCATGGCTTGTTTTCGACGCGGAATTCAAACGTGAATACATTGGCGATTTACCAACTGAACTGATTTTCCATTTCTTCAAATCATTCAGCGATGCTGCCCGTATGAACCTGAACATTAAAGCAGAAGGCGAAAACGAACATCACAAACTGGAAGGTATCTTTAAAGCACTGGCAAAATCGATAAAAATGGCGGTAAAGCGTGATATTTATCAGTACGAATTGCCGAGCACCAAAGGACTTCTATAATTTACAATTCTATCATTTACGATTTACAATTGAAACATGTTTTCATCCCGAAATATTTTCTTACTTTTCTTCATTTCATTTGCGTCACTGAGCCTTTTTGCACAGCCAGTTGTCACTGAACGTCCGCGTTTGGTTGTTGGTATTTTCATTAACGGACTTCAGCAGAAACATATTGATATTTTATGGAATTATTTTGATCCGAACGGTTTCAAGAAAATTATCGGTCAGGGTGCAAATTGCCAAAATGTATCCTACAACATTGTTTCAGCTGGGAATGCATCCGATATAGCCAATGTTGTGACCGGAAGTACAGCATACTACAATGGCATTGTGGGGAATAATATTTACAGTAAAATTGATGATAGTGCAGAAACTATACTTCAGGATGACAATCAGGTGGGAATCGGCACAAAGCAAACTCTTTCGGCGCATAATTTATTGTCAAGTACTATAGCCGATGAAATTATGCTTACAAATCCGGGGAAATGTAAAAGTTACGCTGTAGCAATGGGACCTGAAGAAGCCATCATGTTAGGCGGTCATACAGCGAAAAGTGTGGCATGGATTGATGATGTAAATTTCAAATGGATTACTACCGGCTATTATTCTGATGGCTTATCACATTGGGCTGACGAAATGAACGTAAGAACATTCAACGATTACACTTCACGCATTTGGGAACCGCTTTACAACATATACACGTACATGAATAAGCCTCTTCACGAAGACAAAAAATGGGGCTTTTATTACGACCCGAAAAGCAACAAAAATAAGACTACACATACCAGTATATTGAAATTCACACCCAACGCGAATAAACTTGTTGTTGATTTAGGCACTAAAATTCTGACAGAAGAACAACTCGGAAAAGATATTTATCCCGATGTTTTAATGCTTAACTTCTCGGTTCGGATTCCTTCTGAGAAAACTCAGGCAATTCAATCTGCCGAAAAGGAAGATATTTATTTACGTCTGGATAAAGATATTGAAACGCTGCTTAAAACAATTGATACGAACGTGGGGCTGGATAAAACGCTGGTTGTTGTATTTGGAAATCAAACTGCTGCTCATTCGCCTTCAGAACTTGGTGAGAATAAGATTCCTGCCGGTTATTTCAACGCTGACCGTTCGCTGGCTTTGCTGAGTTCATATTTGATGGCGCTATATGGAAATGAAAAATGGATTAGCGGTTATTATGGAAAAAATATTTTTCTGAATAAAGAGAAAATAACTCAGAAAAAGCTCAACTTTAATGAGGTTCAGAAGAAAGTTTCAGAGTTTATGGTCGAATTTGAAGGCATTCAGGCAACATATTCATCCGATCAGATTATCAATTCAGTGGGAAATCAGGACTCCGAAATTTCGAAAATACGTAATTCAAGTAATAAGAATTTTATTGGTGATGTGATATTTACTTTATTACCGGGTTGGTTGGAGGTGGACAATAAAAACAATCCGGTAGGTGAATCTAACTCGCTGGTTTCGTACACTCCGGTTTATTTCTATGGCTGGAATATCAAACCTCAAACCATTTCCACTTCCTATCAGACCACTGACATTGCACCAACAATCTCCAGAATTCTTAACATTCCAATGCCCAATGCCTGCATCGGAAAACCGATAATTGAAATAAACCCCTAAAAAGAACCCCCAACCCCTAAAAGGGAGAAAGGTAAATACTAAATTATTTTCAAGACCAAGATGAATAATATTAATAAAAATACAGGAAATGAAAGTAGCTCCAGTTCCCCTTTAGGGGTTAGAGGTAATTATAATTTTGACGAAGTAATTGACCGTCGTGGCACCGGAGCGATAAAGCTGGAACGTTGTAAAACACTTTTCGGGACAGAAGATGTGTTGCCACTCTGGGTTGCCGATATGGATTTTCGCACACCTGATTTTATTTTGGATGCCATTCGTGAACGATTGGAACACCCAATTCTGGGTTACACCATGCCTCCAAAAAATTTCTTTCCACTGACCATGAAATGGATTTCAGATCATCATGATTGGGATGTGAAGCGTGATTGGATGGGTTTCCTGCCGGGGATTGTACCCGGTCTGGCTTTTGCAGTGCAAAGTCTGACTGAAGTGGGCGACGAAATCATAGTTCAATCACCGGTATATTATCCGTTTTTTCATGTCATTGAAAACAACAAGCGCGTGCTTGTTAACAATCAGTTGAAGGAAGAAAATGGAAAATTCGTAATGGATTTTGAGGATCTGGCGAAAAAGTTTTCGCCCAAAACCAAATTATTTATCCTTTGCAATCCTCATAATCCGGGTGGTCGGGTGTGGACAAAAGATGAATTAAAACAATTTGCAGAAATTTGCGAAAAAAATAAAGTGACAATTGTTTCTGATGAGATTCATGCTGATATGATTTTACGGGGGAACACGCCTCACACGCCATTTGCAACAGTTTCCGAATGGGCGGAACAAAACACCGTTACATTTATGGCACCTACCAAGGTTTTTAACATGCCGGGATTAATCAGTTCTGTATTCATTATACCAAACAAAGAACTGCATGATAAATTTGCTCATTATCTGGAAGCTTCAGAGATGAATGCAGGTAATATTTTTGCTTATATCGCTGCAGTTGCTGCCTATGAACAAGGCGAAGAATGGCGCATCCAAATGCTTGATTATGTTCAGGCTAATATCAATTTTGTTGTTGATTATCTGAAAAAGAATATTCCGCAGGTGAAGCCAATGATTCCCGAAGCATCATTTCTGGTTTGGCTTGACTGCAAAGACCTCGGCATGGAAACCGACGAACTTCACCAATTCTTTTCTCTAAAAGCGGGACTTGGTCTCAACAAAGGAACAGTTTTTGGACAGGGCGGTGAGTATCACCTGCGTCTGAACGTGGCTTGTCCGCGTAGTATTTTAGAGCAGGCAATGAAACAACTACAAACAGCAGTTGGAAAATTTTCAGTAGGCAGTGGCAGTAGGCAGTAGTGGAATCAAGAAATTAACCAGTTAACCAATTAACCAGTCTCCAAATACCATGGATGTAAAAATCGAATCTTCGTGGAAAGCAGTTCTTCAGCCGGAATTTGATAAGGATTATTTTGCAAATCTTACTGAATTTGTCCGAAACGAGTATCGGTCAAAGAAAGTATTCCCTCCTGCCCCATTGATTTTCAACGCTTTTGATCAATGTCCGTTCAATAACGTGAAAGTGGTAATTATTGGTCAGGACCCTTATCATGGCGATGGACAGGCACATGGACTTTGTTTTTCAGTAAATGACGGAGTTGATTTTCCACCGTCACTCATCAATATTTTTAAAGAAATAAATCGCGATTTGGGTAAAACCATGCCTGATAGTGGCAATCTTATCCGGTGGGCGCACCAGGGAGTTTTACTTCTCAATACCAGCCTCACCGTTCAGGCACACATGGCCGGCTCTCATCAAGGCAAAGGTTGGGAAACTTTCACGGATTCAGTGATTCGCATTCTGGCTGAGAAAAAAGAAAATCTTGTGTTTTTACTTTGGGGATCTTACGCTCAAAAGAAAGGTGAATTTATTGACACCAAGCGACATTTAGTTTTAAAGTCTGTTCACCCCTCACCACTTTCTGCATACCGTGGATTTATTGGCAACAACCACTTCTCGTTAGCCAATAAATATCTTAGAGAGAGAGGGCAACAGGAAATAGACTGGTAAATAATTGATTATCGACAAAATTTTCCTGATAATAATCATAGATTGGTGGCTTGATCAATCCCATCGATAGAATAAAAAAGGTAATGATGCCAAATATAGTTGGTAGTTTTATTAGAAAAAAAATAACATTAAAGCGAAGTTGAAAAGGAGATAGACTCTGCTGAGAAGCAAACTATTAGAAATTGACTTCAGTTATACAGAAACGAGAGGAACTTCAGAATGAGGTTCCTCTTTTT
>CAIQOG010000056.1 GCA_903873355.1 uncultured Bacteroidales bacterium | reverse complement strand
CATACCGCAAACGCGGATTGGACGATTCAGTTTTGCAACAAGATATTTTTTCAATTCATTATGCGTGAGTGAATGTAAATCAGCATGATGGTTATTCAATCTTGCTTCGCAGAATTGTGCAATAACCGTCAGTTTAGCATCCAAAATGGACTCGTTTTCAAGCTCATGAAGATACGCGAAGCATTGTCTCTGAAGGTTTACCAGCATTCCGGCAATGACTTTTTTGTAAGTCACCGTGCTTTCCTTTAGCGAATCAGGAACCACATTGTCAATATTTTTAACGAATACAATATCACCGTTCAGGTCATTCAGATTTTCAATCAAAGCTCCGTGACCACCGGGACGGAAAACCAACTCGCCTTTATCACGGAAAGGCTGGTTATTTTCATCAGCAGCTATGGTATCTGTCGATGGTTTTTGTTCCGAAAAACTCACATTGTACTTCACGCCAAATTTCTTTTCGTATGTTGGCAGAGATTCTTTCAGATGCTTCTCAAACAGTTCACGATGCTCGGTTGATACTGTAAAATGAATATTCGCATTTCCGGTTTTTCCGGCAGCATAAAGCGCTCCTTCTACCAAATGTTCCTGCATCGGAGTTCGTTTTTTTGGACCATAAGAGTGGAAACGCAACAATCCTTTGGGTAATGCACCATAATTCAACCCTTTGGCTGACAACAAATTTTCTACAACAGGTTTATATTGATTGCTTTCTGTCAATTGGTCAATCGATTTTCCATTGTTATTCAGGCAAACTTCATCCAGTTCTTCATAAAAAGCAAATTTCCTGATTTCACTAAAAAATTTCTTTTCGAAAGCAGTGGTCGGTTCACTGGTTTCTTTTTCTAAAAACTCAAAAAGGTCTTTAAACATGCGGCTTGCAGCTCCTGAAGCAGGCACAAATTTGATAATGGTCGCATCTGATTTCAAATAATCCTCCCATTGATTAAGCAGGGTGGAAGTTTCAGAATCTTTTATCTGAATAATTCCATTACCCGGTTCAGCAGCACTGCGTATTTCCAAAAACGGAAAACCGGTGGAAAAAGCGTTAAGTTGTTCTCTGATTTTTTCAGCAGTAATTCCTTTTTTCTTCAATAAAATTTCATCAGTTGGTGATAACATTCTTTCTTAATTTTGAAGGTTAATATTATTCTATCTTGGTCGCAGATTATTATTCTCCGAGTTGCTTTTTAAGTATTTCAATTTCCTTTTTCCGTTGATTTAATTCATTTATATAATCCGAAACCCGAATAAATGATTGGTAATCAGGAAAAGTTAGTTTTCTAAAGCAATAATATGATTTGGTGGCAAAATCAAGTGCCTTATCAATATCGCCTGAAATTTCATATGCAATTGCTAAATTGTTAGCTGCTTCTGCCTGAACATGTGTTTTTTTTGTGCTTTCGTATAACGAAATCCATATATCAATAGCTGATTTCCAGTTTTTCACATACACTGAGTCAATTCCTTGTTTTAATAATTTATCATTCGATAAAATAAAGAATCGATCAACCTTATCCCAGTTAGGAATAAACCTACCCACACACTTCCGCCCCACTTCCAATGCACCATCAATCAAAGCATCCTCTCTTTTTGGCATATCGTTCAACGCTTTTTTTCTGTCAATAGATTCAGATTCCCAATAGAGTGTATCTTTATATGTAACTGTCTGTGATTGTGGTATATTTGGATAATGAATACTCCATATGGTTTCATATTTAGCCTCCAGTGAATTCAAAAAAGAAAAATTATCGGTTATCAGAAACTCATCCTGATCATCATTCACCTTTATCCTATCAAGTGATAAGATAATATTTGACCGATTTCTCTTACATAGTTTATTTACTGTGTCAATGGATAGTATTGTCGGGGTTAGAAATTCAGAAGTTTTGTTTACTGTTTTTGGCAGTAACTGAACAGATGCAAAAAATCCTTTGTTTTCAAGCTCTTCCCCCAATGCAGTCAGACAAAATATTGCAAGGCTATCAGAGTTTACATTTAGTATCTGACTTTTACCATCCATCATTGTAGTTTTATGACCATAATTCACTGGTTGAACAACTGAATTATTTACAATCAGCAAATTATTGGCATCCACATTAAATTCAACCTTTGCCGGACGAAGTACATCAAGCGAAGTATAAAGAAGTTGTGTACAGGATGAAAAGAGAACAACTCCAAATAACAGCAGAATAATTTTTAGTTTATATAATTTCATTTCAAAATCAGCTAATTGTTATATTTTCCAGCTCTGATTTAAACGATTAATTTCAATCCGTCGTATGACAGGTGAATATTTTCAGGTAACTCTTTATCAACCCTTTCATGCAATCCCATATCATGACTGATATGTGTAAAGTAAGTCTGTTTTGCGCCAATTCTCTTTGCCATTATTAGCGCTTCATCAACCGATAAATGCGAAATATGTTTATTGGCTCTTAAAGCATTTATCACCAAAACATCCAAATTCTTCAGCATATCAAACGACTTTTCAGGAATCGTTTTTACATCAGTCAGATATGCAATCTTTCCAAATCTGAAACCAAGAATTGGCAAAGCAGCATGCATAATCCGGATTGGTTGTATAATCTGACCATGGATTGTAAAATGCTCCTCAGTTATTTCTTTTAAATGAATTGTTGGCACGCCAGGATAACGATTTTCAACAAAACAATAAGGCATATTTCTCCTGATAATACCCAATACTTTTTTTTCACCAAACACATTAATTCCACCCAGTGGACGCACATCATCCAATCCACCAATATGATCGTAATGTTCATGGGTCAGCAAAATGGCCGAGAGATTATCAATTCCATGATTAATAAGTTGCTGACGCAAATCGGGTCCACAATCAATCAAAATTCTGTTTTCTCCCTCTGTAATCAAAATCGAAGCACGTAACCGTTGGTCTTTTGAATCCGGTGAAGTGCAAACATCACATTTACAACCAATTTGTGGCACTCCGGTTGATGTTCCTGAACCAAGGAAAAGTAGCTCCATAATTTATATTTTCATTCTTATCCGCCATTCCTGCGGATACAAATTATTACAACGATTGCCCAGATTCTTCACCCAACCCAATCCCAAACCTTTATAGCAAATCAATATATAACCTCGATTTGAATCCGGTAATACGATTGCATCTTTTCGCAAAAAACTTATAGCTGTATTATAATCAACTTCAACTGTTTCAACCGAACTTCTATCTAACATTTTCGATAAGGCGATGTTTGCTGATGGAATAAAATCTTTTCCTTTCATTTCGCCTATCACCAATCCCGAATACATGCATTTCAGATTCTTATTCAACACCAAAAAATCATTCAATCGCTCCTTATCATAAGCTTTAATCAAATTATTTTCGGTTGTAATTACCCAACGGTCTGGCTCAACCAAAGATAAAGCAGTAACATCGGTTTTAGCATGTTTTGTTCCTTTTTTCTCTGCGTTTCTATTCCTCGACGAATGATTATGAATGGATGTTTTTTTCAAAACTGATATAAAGAAACCTTCACCTTTGGTTTTATGAGGATAAAACCGATAACCGAAATCGCTTTTTGTAATCTCTTTATTCCCATTCAAATCAATTGATAAAACATCAGCACCCAATTCATTGCAAATCCACTCCACATTTATTTCATTCTCTTCGCGATTAAACGTGCAGGTACTATAAACCAAAATTCCATCCGTTTTCAGTGCATCCCAAACCGACGAAACTATTTCCCGTTGGCGTGTTGCACATAAAGTCACATTATATTCAGACCATTCTTCTATCGCTCCGGCATCTTTCCTGAACATTCCTTCGCCCGAACAAGGTGCATCAATCACAATTGCATCAAAAAAGCCACCTAAACATTCAAAATCTTTGGGTTCATTATTGCTGACAACAACATTCGGATTACCCCATTTTATAAGGTTTTCAGCTAAAATAAATGCTCTTGACCGAATAATTTCATTACTAACCAACAAACTACTCTCGGGTAAAGTTTGCGATAATAGAGTAGATTTTCCACCGGGAGCTGCACACAAATCAAGAACCGTTTCGGCTGTCGGGAAATGCTGTTTTACGGCTTGTTCCAAAAACATGGAGCTGGCTTCCTGCACATAATAAACTCCGGCATGAAATAGCGGATCGGCTGTAAAAAGCGGTCGCTCATTCAAATAATAACCCGATTCACACCAGGAAACATGTTCATTAGAAGGCTGATACTTTATTTTATTATTTACCCTGACACTTGTTGGCGGAATTGTTTCAAGAACTTTCTCAAGTTCGTGATATTCATCTCCAAGAAGTTCTTTTGTTCTGCGCTCAAATGCCTCGGGTAATTTCATTTATAAAGCATTTACAATTTTGGCAATGGTTTGTGCATATTCAGCATCGGACAAATAAACCTTTTGAGGATTCATTTCAAAAATTCCACCAAATTCAAAACCATCTTCGTATTTCGGTACTAAATGAAAATGAAGATGAGGCAGTTTATCCGAATATGCTCCATAATTTATTTTTTTAGGTGCAAATGCTGTTTGAATAGCTTTTGCTACCTTACAAACATCAGCTATAAAGGCATTTCGGTCAGATTCCGACAGTTCAAAAAGCTCATTTACATGGTCTTTATATGCCACAATGCATCGTCCGGGATGACTTTGTTCTTTGAATAGAAAAAGGGTTGATGCATTTAAGTCACAAACCTCAATCATTAAACTTTTCTGTAATTCATTGCGTTGGCAATAAAGGCAATCTACTGATTTTTCCATAAAATAAATTTAAATTTTTTGTTTGACTTGATTAGTTTAAAAAAAGAAAGCAGTGAGATAATGTATCACTGCTTTCAAATGAAAATCTTTCTGATTTAAGCTTTACGTGATTCAATAATACGCATAGCGATATCAAGAATCTGAGTGTCATCTAACAAAACCAAACCACCATCGGGACCCGGCTCAATATGAACACCACAACTTTTACCATCTTTGTAGTCGTGTCCTCCAAAATAATTACGTACTGTTTCTTTTTCCAGACCAAGTTCTTCAGCGATCTTGGTCATACTACCACTTGGCAGCGCATCTTTTACTCTACGTAGCTCGTTGAATGTTATCGTTTTTGTCATGACATATAGGTATTAGAATTGTTTATAAAAATGAGTTATCAAAAAGTGCAATAAATGTAGTGCCTTCTTTTGATTCTACAAAATTTTTTCATAAGAATTTTCCTAAAAAAAACAAAAATAATCATACAATTTTTATATATTATTGATTTTCAGAAACTAACAAAATTGCAATAATTTAACCAGTTGAAAACACAAATCATATTAACATTAAAATTTATTTTATTTTTCTTCGTTTTATGTTTTGATTATATTTGTCTATTTGGCAGTTTTCCTATAAAATTAAATGTTATTAAATATTGGTTGATTTTTTTTCTTTTTATGGCTTATAGAGTTGTATATTGCATTGGTTTTAAGTACTTTTGTAACTTCAAATAATACGCCAAAAAATCAATCCGAAATCCAAAGATAATATACGATTGATAGTCAAATACTTAGTAGTAAAAAAACTTTATCCGAATACCGTTAAAATGAAAAAAACACACCTAATTACTCTGTTAATTCTTTCTCTTTTTCTGATAGCAGGCTGTTCATCACAAAAAGAAATAGCGTACTTTAATGGATTAAACTCTAATTCCGCTGATTCAATAAACAAAAAATTCAATAAAATTCATGAAGCTATAATTTGTCCCGGCGACATGCTTTCAATTACAGTTACAGGTTTAGATCCAATGGCAGTAGCGCCTTTTAACCTTCCATTAGTTTCATATGCAACGCCAGGCTCCGACCAACTTTATTCAGCTCCAACACTTCAGTCATACCTGGTTGATATTAATGGTAGTATTAATTTTCCGGTTATTGGCAGTATTAAGCTTGCCGGATTACCAAAATCTCAAGCCATCAAGTACATTAACGAACAACTTACTCCTTATTTGAAAAATGCTATTGTAACGATTCAGTTTATGAATTATAAAGTTACTGTTTTGGGAGAAGTTTCAAAACCGGGTCAATATACTATAAACAATGAACGTGTTACGATATTAGACGCCCTCGGTTTAGCGGGTGATATGACCATTTTCGGAAAAAGGGAAAATGTTCTGATTACAAGAGAAAATAATGGTAAATTAGAGTTTGTAAGGCTAAATCTTAATTCGGATGAGATTTTTAAATCACCATATTTTTACCTCCAACAAAATGATGTTATTTATGTAGAACCTAACAGTGTTAAATCAATTGGTTCGCAAAATATATCGCTTTATTTGTCTGCAGTATCAACTTTAGTAACAACTGTCGCTGTAATTTATTCTATGACCAAATAACAAACAATTTTAATGACAGAAATTAACCTGAATTTTTATCGTTACTATTGAAACCCTTCATAACATGGAAAACAATAAACCTAACTTAAATAGCTCAAACATTGATTATATAAATTACAGAGAATTAATGCTTAAATACCTGTATAAATGGCATTGGTTTTTAATTTCAATTGTTGTTTGTTTATTTGCTGCATTTATTTACCTCAAAGCAACTAATGAGCAATATCAGGTACAAACAACAATATTATTGCGCAAAGATCAATCAAGCAATAGCAATCTTGTAGACATGTCTATGCTCGAAGGACTCGGGATTTCGGGCACTTCGAAAGAAGTTGAGGATGAAATCCAGGTTTTATCATCAAAAGCTTTAACCCAGAATGTTATCAGAACTTTACATTTTGAGACAGAATATTTTATTCTAAGTGGTTTGAGATATAATGAATTATACCCAATCATTCCGGTAAAACTGATTCTGCCTCAGTCATTTAATGACACGATTAAAATGCAAATTGAGCTTAAAATCAAAAAGGTTTCAGATGGTTTTAAAATCAAATTTAAATATGGAACCAGAACTAAAAGTTTCAAAATCGCGAATCTAAACTCGGCTATAAATACTGAAGTTGGCTCAATGAGTTTTCAACAATTAACAGCGCTTCCGAAAAACTTCACGTATAAAATCATTTCCTACCCATACAAAAATCTTACCGAGAGATATTGTACCAGTATTAAGGTTGCTTCTGTAAACAAAAAATCAAATGTTATCAGCATTACAACTGTTGCTACAAATTTCAAAAAAGCTGAAGTTATAATAAATAAACTGATTGAATTATACAATCTTGATGCTGTAAATGACAAGAATCTTATTACCAGCAATACAGCAGCTTTTGTTCGGGAAAGATTGAAATTAATTGGAAATGAACTTCAGGGAGTTGAATTAGATGTTGAAAACTACAAGAAAACCAACAAGTTAACTGACATAAGTTCTGAAGCTGAAATATTCTTAAAATCATCCAGTGAATACGATTTAAAACTTTCAGAACTTGAGACTCAACTTAATTTAGTGGGTTATATTGAATCATATGTAAAAGACAATAAACACCAATACGACTTAGTACCTGCAAACTTAGGTATTGAAGATAAGTCATTGCTGGCATTAATGCAGGATTACAACAAAGCTCTTCTGGAGCGTATGAAACTTTTGCGTACCACAAACGAAAGAAATCCTGTTATTACACAAATGGAACAACAGCTTAAAGAGTTAAGAGGCAGCATTATTACAAGTATTGGAAGCATAAAAGACGGTTTGAAAATTGCGAAACGCGAAATGACAAACAAAGATGCTCAATTTGCTTCAAAAATCAGGAATGTACCAACTCAGGAAAGACAATATATTGAAATCAAACGTCAACAGGAAATTAAACAGAAACTATATTTATATCTTTTACAAAAGAGTGAAGAAAATGCGCTTTCATTAGCAAGCACAATACCTTCAGCAAAAACTGTAGACCCGGCATACACATCTTTAACTCCGGTTGCTCCTAAAAGAATGATTATCTTTTTGTTTTCATTTATTTT
>CAIQOG010000055.1 GCA_903873355.1 uncultured Bacteroidales bacterium | reverse complement strand
GATGGAACATATGAGCCATTTATGTATTTTTCAGTTCCATCATAATATGCAATATATGGATAGATATATAAGTACTCGTTTCCTTTGTATTGAAAATCATAAGTACCCTTTTTCTTAATAGGTAATATAGCTATATTTTGTTTGAATTTTTGGGCATCACCAAAACCTAATTCCCAATTACACCATTTAGATTCTATAGCATTATCAGTGGCAAGTAAAATAAATTTATCACACTTTTTTATTATAGTCTTCAATCTTGTTGCTGTTTCACCTGAAGTGTTTTCGGGCATTCCTGGATCTTTACTGTCAATATAAACATCGACTCGATATTTGTTTTCCAAAAAACCAATAAAGTCTTTTAATTCTATCAGATCATCATGCTTGTGAGAAAGAAATACAGTAGTTCTTCCAGTAACTCTTCCAGTAGAATTAAACATTCTTGTTTCTGATTTAACATCAGATAATCGGGCTTCAGTTATACGACTATTGCTAAAATAGCCTTCTTCAAAAATTTGTACCATAAAAAATTGTATTGATTAATATATCAATAAAGAATATTGAGGAACTCTGTTTATTTTTCAGGTTGTCTTTTATATTTGCCTCTATAATATGTTATTTTCTAAATATCAGGACCTTTTCGTTACTATTATTACCTCTCTCACGCAATCTTCACCCCTTTATACTCACTCAAATACTCTTTTACCACCATGCTGTACACCCGTTTGGTTTTTTGCGCATCGAGGGGGATATGGTGTTTGTTTTTCAATTCGCTGATTACCAAGCGGGCAATCATTTTCTGCACATAGTCTTCGTTGTCCAGCATTTTGTAGTTTTTCAGTATTTGGGCATCCACTTCCTTTTTCAGACTTTGCAGGGCTTCAAATAGTTTTACTTCGCTATCGGTCAGCGGGTCTTTTTCCATCAGGCGTTTGTGCAGGCGGGCATATTTCTCGTCGTTTTCGTATTTGGCTTTCAGGTACTGGTTTTTGCGTTCCAGTTCCTGCGCGTGTTTATAGATAGCTTCGAGGGCTTTTACGTTGCTTTCCATTTCTTCTTTGCTTACCTCGCTCAGGTTTTTCTTTTTAAACAGACGTTCCAGCTCTTCGCGTAATGATATAAACTGCGGGTCGGCGGGGTCGAAGTTACCGCCCAGCATCTCGCGTGTTTTCTGCAGGATATTCTTCAGTTGGTCGGCCAGCATCATTTCCGATTCCGATACCTTGACAAAGGCAAACAGCACATCTTCCAGGGCAATGTTCAGCAGGTTGGTGGCGTCCACATTGTTTTCCAGCGCCTCTTTGGTATTAATCAGACTCAGCCGTTCATTGGCACTGCGGGCAAGGATATTCAGTTTGCGGAAATCCAGCTCCTCCAGCATATCGAAGTTCCCCGAAAGGCGTATCAGGTTGTACAGGCTTTTGGCATTGTTCAGCGCATTCACCACTTCCAGCATCTCGCTGCGGCTGTGTATCTGCGATATCTGCTGCGAAAATACTTCGGCATTTTTGATATCGAAGTGGAATAGCGTTTCTTTAATTTGCTGTATTTCGGCATGTATTTCTTCGGGTGCTTTAAACAGGTTGGAGTAATGCTCCATTTCGTCGCCCAGCTCATTTTGCAGTTCGCGGAAATAGTCCTGATTGGTTTTGTCGAACTCCTTTTTGATATCGGCAAAGTCCACCACATAGCCGTAGCGGAAGTCGCGGTAGGTGCGGTTTACCCGCGTAAGGGTTTGCAACAGGTTATGTGCCTTTACCACCCGCGCCACATAGAGTTTTTTCAGTCGGGGCGCATCAAAGCCGGTCAGCAGCATATTGAATACAAAGAGGATATCAATCTTACCGTCTTTAAAATCCTCCACCATGTCCTTGCGTCCCTGCTTGGTATCGGTATCGTGCAGAATCACGGCGGAGCTTTTTACCTTGTGCGCTGCTTTTAGTTTGGTGTCGTAAGTGGGTGTTGGTGCCGCTGCCATCATCAGACTTTCATCTTGTGCGGGTTGCGCATAATTGCTGGCAAATACTTCGTGCAGCATTTTGGCCTGTTCGGCCGAGTCGCACACCACCATTGCCCCGATAGTGGAGTCGTTGTGCATCAGTCGTGCCTTTTCAAAGTCGCTCACAATGTATTCCAGCATCGGTTCCACAAAGCGGTGATGGGCATAAACGTATTTTTTGTCGCCCGCACCTTTCAGCACATCAATGCTGTCCAGCGCTTCTTTTAGCTTTAGCTTGTAGGTGGTTTCTATCTCTTCGCGTATCAGTCGCAGGGTGTAGCCGTCAGCTATCGACGCATTGTAATAGTATTTATGAATGTAATTGCCAAACAGCGATTTGGAATTGTAGTCGTCGCCCAGCAGGGGTGTACCCGTCAGCCCAATCTTAATGGCATTGGCATCCGACTGGTTCAGGTTGGCCAGAAAACTCCCTTTGGGGTTATAGCTCCGGTGTACTTCATCCAGAAAGTAAATCCGTTGAATATCCAGTTGGTAATCGTTGTTGGAGAGCACATCCGGATCATCCTGAAATTTCTGGATATTCACCACCGTTATTTCCGCTTTGCCCGCATGGTTATGAATTCCCTGTGTGGATTTAATGTCCTGTGCAAAGGCTTCGCGCGAATTTATCTCATGCACCACCAACCCACGGGCTTTAAATTCCCGCCCTGCCTGAATCAATAAATCCAGTCGATCCACAATAAAATAAAACTTCGGAACAACCGCTTTCTTCTGGAAATAATCGGTCAGGTACTTCACATTAAAAAATGCAAGTGCCGTTTTACCACTTCCCTGCGTATGCCAGATAATGCCTTTTTTGATGCCCTCGTTTAGTTTGGCTTCAATGGCTTTGGTGGCAAACAACTGCGGGTAGCGCATAATGTGTTTTTGCAGTCCGGTGGAAGTTTTCACGTAAGCTATGCCGTATTGCAGCATAAACGCCAGCCGTTCGGGCTGAAACAACGAAGTACATATCCGGTGCGTGGGAGAATCAGGGTTTTTATTGGTCAGGAACTCTGCCGCGTTTTTTATGCTCAGGCAATTGGTGTCCTGCAACACATGCGTTTCCAGTGTATCATCTTCATCGGCCAGCAACTTGCTCAGGTCGAATTTCTCTTCTTCCCTGAAATAATTGAAGTTGGGTTTTTGATAAGAAGCAGTGGCATAAAAAGCCCCTTCGATGGGCTGTATGGAATTCGCATCGTATTCCATATTGTTCGAGAAAACCATCAGTTGCGTGATGTTCACAAACTTGCGGAATTTCTTATTGCTGAATCGGGTCTGTATGCGTTTGTGTTCGGCTAATATGCCGTCCTGATTATTGGGCTTTTTCACCTCAATAAACACCAGCGGCATGCCGTTTATCAGCAGGGTAATATCCGGTCGGAACTCTTCATCGTCCTTCCGGCAGGGCAGTTCCGTAACTACATGCAGCGAGTTATTCGCAAAATTCTCAAAGTCTATCAGCTTCGTGCCCGAACGATTAATCAGTTTCTCATAAAAAGCCCGCCCCAGGTCTTCGTTCTCCAGACAAAGCAACACTTCATCCTGTACCCGCTGCACATCAGATTTGTCTAAATCGGGATTGATACGCTGTACACTCTCCTTGAAAATATCCGTGAATATGTTCGTCGTTTCGTCCCAGCGGGCCTCCTTCAACGATAGATAACTGTAACCCAACCGGCACAAGTGCAGAATGGCAGGTATCTTTACACGGGTATTTTCATTGAATGCCATAAGCTGTCGGTTAAGGATTTTTTCAAAGCTACAAATCTACAAAATCATTTTGATATTTTCACAATTGCTATTAGCTAATTTATAGTTCTAACTCAAATAATAGACAACACAGGCATTTCTTGTATTGAAAATGAATATACCGAATTAAAACTTCCGAATGTTTTTTACAAGATTTAAAAGACTATCCGGTTGATTGGGATTGTAAATCCAGTTATTGTCAAAATGCTGAATAGTTGCCGGATTGTTACTATTTCCAATCACCAGACTATGAAAATTGGTTTTGTTCTCTTTTGCAGCAGTTATTTGTTTGAGCAGTGAAGGTGCTAAATCGGACATGATAAAATCCGATATCATAATTACATCCGCTTTCTTAAAATTCTCTGTTTTAAGCATTTTAAGAGCCTCATTAAATGCAGGTTCTGCATCGGTTCCTCCATTAAAACTCATTGATAAAAAGTCGATTACCTTATCAAGTGAATTCCGAAGATCAGATAACTCAAGTGTCTGAATAGTGGTGGAAAATGAAATCAGATAGCACTTTCGGTTTTCACGAACAGCTATTTTCAACATTGCCAGACAAAGCGACTTGGCCACTGTTTCGGGAGTTCCGTGCATCGAACCACTGGTATCCACACAGAGTATAAACGGTCCTTTTTTTTCTTCTTTCTCTTTTAATCTTGAATTCTGAATTTCTTCTTCCCTGTAAAAAAGTGATCTGGACTGATGCTCGAAGGTCTGTAGTTTTTTCTCGGCATATTTCTTCAGAAATAGCATCTGCAAGGTGCTATCGGCAAGTAATGCTGTTTCAGAAGGCAACATACTACTCAGGTCGTCACTATCATGAACTCCTACAATATCCGACTTTGCAGCCGAATGTGCCTGCCACTCTGTTTTTACTACAATTTCTTTGAAAAGCTCTTCCTCATATTCTTTCTCCGCCTGCTGCATTCTACCCAACATATCTACCAATGCTTTCAGTGCTTCATCTTTTTCAAGCAGGTCGGCATATCGCTTCAAAATATCAAAGTTTATTCGTTGCCAGTTGCCTTTACTCATATCCCAGAGTCTGCCTAATTCACCGAAAATCGGAGTTAATGCCTGCAGAATTTTTTTTAACTCTTCAATGTGCTTGTAAAGCAGCTCACATATTTTTTTACGCTCTACGTCAATTAATTCAAGCTCCCAGTTTGTTTGTCGTTGAAAAAGCAATTCTTCCCATTTTTTTACAAAATGTTCTCTTACACTTTCAAAATGATGTTTATTCCTGTTTATTTTGTCTGTAGTATCAAGGCTCTTTTTAAACTGATCGTCGTAAAAATAATAATTTAGCTTTTTATTGTAATTTGACCGGATGGTATGCTTTATTTTGCTCCATTTCTCCTGAAAATCAGTAGGACTTGTTGCTCTGAATTCATTTAGCAATAACTTTTCATTCTCGAAAATAAACCCTTTTCGGTTTATCTGTTTCTTCGTTTGATTGCAAAATTCAAGTATCTCGGAAGTGACCTGAGTGGCTAATTCTTTATTTTGCAGACAAAATGCTCTCAGTTCTTCATTATCAATGATTTTATCTATTGCTGTTACAAAATTATCCGTATCGACATAAGTCATACCTATACCCTTTCCTTCATTCAGATACAGGTTATTGAAAACCTTCTCAGCCAGTTGTTTTCTTTTGGCTTCATCGGTTATTACTCCGAAATGTTCAAATTTAGTGAAGGAGCTACTCATTTTTTAATAGAACTATTGTCAATAATATTCTCGTAACTATATTTTATTCTGCTTAATTCCACGTCTATTATCCCAATCTCTTTTTCCAAATCTATAATATTTTTCTCAACAAAAACAGCAAATTCGGGTTTTACAAAAAGATTAATTCTCAAATGTTTCAAATCATTTGCTTTATAGTTATTCACTTCCTGTAGCAATAATTGGATTTGTTTTT
>CAIQOG010000054.1 GCA_903873355.1 uncultured Bacteroidales bacterium | reverse complement strand
CCCACCCGGCACCGGTGAGACTGAAATGTTGCGGTATGCCGTTCACGATTTCCAGTTTATCCAGAACGAAAGCTGAACTGTAAAGGTGAGAATTAGATAACCATTTGCGGATTTCCAGTTCTTTGCCTACCACGACGGTTTGTTTGGTGCCAATGATTTTCAGTTCAATAATCCGACCGGATTCGCCGCGTTTTACGGGAATTAAATCAATAATTTCGCCAAAATCAATGCCGGAACGACGACTGATGATTTCGGCAAATTCAGCTTGTGTGTATTCCACTTTCCAGCGATAAAAGTCGGTGGTTTCCTGATCGTAATTGTTCAGAACCTGATTCAGAATTTGTTTGTCTGAAGTGTTGCAGAAAGCCTCCGGACTTTCGCGAATCCATTTTTCGGCATTGGCTTCCACGGTCAAATCCAATTCAAAGCCTTTTGGCGCAGAGGGATTATCAATAACTTTGGTGAGGTAGGGATGATGCTCGTGTGCCCAGCAATTCTCAAAAGTCTCGGAAACTCCACCGCAGGATTTTGAGAAACGTGCGTCACAGATTTTATCGTCATACATCAACACTTCACCACGGGTATTTTCGATGGCTCTTTTCTCTGCCACGGTTGAGGTCCGGGTAATTCCCTGATATCGCTGGCAATGATCATCGGCACAAACATCAAAATGCGTGTGGGCATCGCGTTCGTAATATTTTATATGTTTTCCGGATTGTAGAGACGTGCTATAGCGGGTCTCTACGAGAAATAATATCGGTTTCAACAACCAACTCCTCGAAATCACGGCATGGGCTTTCAGTAATTCGGCGGAGGCGGTGGCACTCATTTCACTGGAAATAACGCTGGTGAGGTAATCTTCCACCTTAATCCGGTTGATAACTGTCAACAGTCCATTGTCCATTATCAACTTAATCGCTCCACGGAAACGTTGATTTTCCTTCCTTTCCCAATGGAATCCGATGCCAATAACCACATCTATCAAATCAAAGGATTCATCGTCAGTGCTTGGTTCGAGGATTAGTTCATCAAAATGCTGATTGTCAAACCACACTTTTCCGTATTGAATGGCAGCATGTTGATTACCTGAATAAACAGTTCCGCTTGATGTGGAAAAACTGCCATTCAAAATGAACTCTATCTTTTCTGAAGAGAGAATGCCTACTTGTATGATGGGTTCATTTTCAAACATTTTCAAAAACTTACCTGTTCAAAAATGCTTTTTATATCTTCTTTGCTAATTCTTTCAAAATGACTTCTCACCGGAGTGATAAATATGCCGCACATCTCTACAGTAGCCGGGCTAACGAGCAATTGGTCGTTTCCATCGGTGCTGTATTGCCACGGACGGAAGGCTTTGCGGGGAAGTACAAAAACGAACCATTTGCCAGCTTCATACGTGCAAACAACATTCATCAGCGGCTCGACCTCACCCCCAGCCCCTCTCCCTGAGGAGAGGGGAGCGGAGAGATGATTATAAAGTTTCTCAAACGAATCTTTTGCACTTTCAATATCAATAGCTTCAATGCAATACACAGTTCGCAGGTAGTTTTTCATATGGAAAAGCTGCATCTTTTCAGTCGAAACCAGTAGGTCGGAGTGTGTGTCTTTCAGTCGGTGATAGTCGTTTACCAACGGCAAGAAATCTTTTGTTCCTGCCTGAAAGTGCATGTGGTCGGGGGCAGAAGCGCCGCATTTTGGGCCATTGTATAAAATCAGATAGTCATCCAGCTCCTTTCCCAACTGAAGCATGTCAGCAAAATAGGGTTTGATTTGCTGCGGTATATGCCCCTTGCGTGGAATGGTGAAATGTTCCGGGAAGATAGGGAAGGGGTTTACCAGAATCTCATAATCACCAAAGACAATCGCTTTTTGTTCATCCGGACGGTTAGTTGCACACAAAAAGCAAGGACGTGCTGCAATAGTTTTTGCATCCACTTTAGCCCCTGACGAGACCATGCGGGCTGGATTAAACTGCACTTTCACCACAAAATCACCAAAATCGAACGATTTGGTTTGAACGGTTTTCAGACTTTCGTAAAATTCCCGTGCCTGAGGCCAGTTTATGGTCTGCTCATGGAAAAGGGATTTCAGTTGTCCGTTGAGATTAGTCATTTTCAATAGACTTAAAATACATATTTGTCACTGCTGCTTTTCTAGCCTTCAATTCGACGGTTCTAATCTTATCTTTATACAAATTATGTCCGTTCATTTTTACCACATCCAACGAGGCATCAGAGTTTTCGTCCCAACGGCGGCAAAGGTAAACCGATTCATAAACACGTCCAATTTGGTATTCACGACTAATGCGCAGTCCGAGTGCATAATCTTCTCCATAACTGGTGTTTGGCACTTTTACATCTCTTAAAACAGGTGTGTAGAATGCCCGTGGAGCTCCCAGTCCGTTGATGCGTAAAGCGTTATTTCTGCCATTTTCGGGTGTCCATTCTTTGTGGTCGATGAGTCCGGGTGGAATAGTATCCATGGCGAAGTTAGTCATGGTGTATGAACCGACTACCATCGCGCAGTTTTGTTCGTAGAAAGCGTCAACCATTATTTGCAGCGTATTTTCGTTTTGATACACATCGTCACTATCGAGCTGCACGGCAAATTTTCCGCATTGAGCCGAATGTACGCCTTCGTTCCAGCAACCGCCAATGCCTAAATCGTTGCGGTTCGGAATTATATGAATAACTCGATTGTCTTGTTTGGCATATTTCTGAATCAATTCTGTAGTGCCGTCAGTCGAAAAATTATCCACAATTATCAGATTGAATGCAAAGGATGTTTTCTGAATCAGAACTGATTTTATGGCATCCTCTACAGTTTTTACACGATTACGAATCGGAATTATGACCGAAGCTTCCACGGGAAAATTACCTGTGTTGAATTCTATTTTTTTGAAAGTTGGATTCAGATAAGCTCCGATTTTTTTTTGATGGTCGGTACAGGCAGCTTCCATTTCTATCTGCACAGCGCGGTTTCGGGGATCAACATAATCGAACTGTTTTTCTCCGCTTTTTCGGGTATCGGTTTCCACTTCGGAATACAAATATTCGTTCATGTGAAACAGTTCTGTATGTTGCGAGATTTTCAGTCGAAGGTTATATAACCCTGCAAACTGGTAGTTTTCATTAGTCTCTGCAACTGCTTTTTTCAGACTTTCGGAGTTATAAAATAATACAGAACCAAAATTGAAATCGTCGCGCAAACTGCCTTCCTGATAATCAATCACGGGATGATTGGAGCGAACTCCGTCTTTAATCTCGTAATAATCAGAATAAACCAATCCGGCTTGCGTGTCTTCGGCAATTTGGTTAAAACGTTCCAACGCAAATTGCCCGAGTTCGAGCGTGCTGTCTTTGGTATAAATAAGGGAATAGGCAGTATCGGATTTAGCAGCAATCTTCCGAATAGTTTCCGAACTTTGTAGCGAGTCAATTTCTATGGTTATACAGCCGTCAATTTGTATGTTGATTGAGTTTTTAACAAGAAGATATATAGCCTGAACGAGTGAAGATTGCTTGATTTGTTCAACAGTTTTGGTGGTTTCAATGAGGTTGTTACAGGCTAAAAAGCAATTGATTTGTTTCATGTTGATATATTGTTGTTTTCGGAAGTCAAAAATACGATTTAATTTTCAAGGTTGCAAGTAAACCTCAAAACGTTAGTATGACTTTTGAGCGTTTAGTGGAAATAACTAAACTCTTTCGTGTCTTCGTTCCTCAGACCACAAAAGGTTTAAAAAATATATTCTATCTTTGTACTTCTTAGTTCAAAAAAAACGAATATATGATATTAATTGCTGACAGTGGCTCTACCAAAACGCACTGGTGTCTTGTTTCTGAAGGAAAAGTAGTGAGCAATATAATTACTGACGGAATCAATCCATTTTACCAGAATGAGCTTGAAATCATTGCTTTGCTCGATGCTCAGCTCGTACAGAAGTTACCCGAAAGTACCATTGAGAAGATTTTTTTCTATGGTGCCGGCTGTTCGTTTCCCGAAAAGAAATTGTTGGTAAGTCAGGCTTTGGTGCGGTTTTTCAGCAATGCGATGATTGAAATTCAGAGTGACTTGCTGGCTGCTGCCCGTTCGCTATTTCAGCACGAAAAAGGAATTGCATGCATACTTGGTACCGGCTCTAATTCATGTTTTTACGATGGCAAGGAAATTATTCAAAATGTGTCGCCGCTTGGATTTGTTTTGGGAGATGAAGGCAGTGGGGCAGTGCTCGGAAAATTGTTGATTGCTGATTGCCTGAAAAACCAGTTGCCCGAATGGATTGCCGAGAAATTACTCGACGAATACGAACTGACTCCGGCGATTATACTCGAAAACGTTTATAAGAAGCCTTTCCCCAATCGTTTTCTGGCAAAATTCACCCCATTTATTTTAGAACACATCGAAGAACCTGCCATTTTTAATCTGGTTTACGATTCGTTCGATGCATTCCTTGTCCGTAATGTGATGCAATATCCGTTGGAAGATACCGAAGTGGGTTTCGTGGGTTCAATCGCCCATTATTTCCGTGATACACTGGAAATTGTGGCTTCAGAACGTGGTGTAGTGATTTCAGATATCATACAAAATCCCATGGAAGGATTAGTGAGATTTCATTGCAACCCAAATTCATACTAAATTTATTGATTAACACTCCAAATAATGATTACTAACGAACGGGATACACGTAAAGAACGCTTGCTTCAGGTGGCAAACGAAATGATGACAGCCGCGCGAACAGCGCCAAAAGCTAAAGGCATAGACATAATCGAGATAATGTTGGTGACTGGCGATACAATCAACCAGCTTTCTGAAGGAATGGTGAACTACAGAAAGAAGTCAGGATTGAAATTTATGTTGCGTGATTCGGCAAATATATTAAACGCTGAAGCCATTATTCTCATCGGCACAAAGCAACAAATAAATAAAATGAATTGTGGGTATTGTGGTTTTGAAACATGTGAAGAAAAACAAAAACAACTCAGAGTTCCTTGCGCTATAAACTCCGTGGATGTGGGGATTGCTATCGGTTCAGCCTGCTCAGTGGCTGCTGACCACAGAGTGGATTGCCGTGTAATGTTTTCGGTTGGTCGTGTGGCACAGGAATTGGAATTAATGCCCGGTTGCAGCAATATCTACGGAATTCCGATTAGTTGTTCATCAAAAAATCCGTTCTTCGACAGGGTTTCAACAGCTCCTGCTAAGTAAGTCGTTCCTGATTCAAATCATTTTTGCAATCCACGAAATCAGCTATCAACGACGGATTTAATTCGAAAATGTTACCAACAACTACCAAATCAGCTCCTGCTTCATAAGCAATTTTCAACTGACCGGTTGTTTTAATTCCACCACCAACTATAAGTGGAATGGATAAACCGGATTTTACAGTTTCTATCATTTCTGCGTCGACCGGGTTATTTGCCCCACTACCGGCTTCGAGATAAATAAGTTTCATACCCAGCAATTCAGCTGCAACCGAAGTTGACAATGCTATTTCATTTTTATCGCGCGGAATCGGACGTGTGTTACTGATATATT
>CAIQOG010000053.1 GCA_903873355.1 uncultured Bacteroidales bacterium | reverse complement strand
TCGCTTTCTTCCAACAATTTCAAGATCATTAAAATTGCAACTGGTAGTGTATCCACAAAAAAGATTTTGGGAATCGGGGGTTTAAGCAAGGATGCTCTTGTTTTTGAAGCTAAGAAGGATTTATTGCAGAACAATCCTTTGAAGGAGGGCCAGGCCTTAGCTAATGTTACTGTTGACTTCAAAACAAGCTATCTACTCCTTGTTATAAAAGAAAAAGTCACTGTTACAGCTGATATAGTTGAATTCAAATAATTTAATATAACTGTCATGATAAAGCAACTATTCTTTCTTATTTTTCTTTTTGCATGTTTTTCAACCTCTTTAGTATATGCACAGGAAAATAAGACCGTTATTTTAAACTTAAAAAACGGATATTCGGTAAAAGGTGTAATTATTGAACAATCAGATCAGGTAGTGAAAATCAAAACTGCTGACGGACAAATTTTTGAATACAAAGCTGAAGAGATCACTAATACATCGGGAACCAAAACATCTTCATCCTCAAAAGTAAAATCTCAGTTAGCGCATAAAGAATTTCCTAAAGTGCTTATAAAAGGAGATATGCTACTGAATATTGGTATTGGGTTGGGAGGTAAAATTCAATATAGTAGTTCCAGTAAGATTACGGTTCCGCCAATCCCGATCTCCTTTGAGTACCTGGTTAATGATAATTTGTTTGATGGAAAAGGAGCTTTAGGATGCGGTGGCTATATCGGTTATTCAGCATCGAATCAACCTGATTATTGGAACTATGGTAAAATTATCGAATCAAGATTGATTATTGGTGCCAGAGGCTATCTGCATTATGCACTTATGGATAAACTTGATACATATACTGGTGCTTTATTGGGTTTTAAAAGCTATAAGACCAATTATAGCGAAAGTATTTACCCGGAATCATACCCTGATCACAAAACATCAGATGGTATCGTTACCATAAATCTTTTTGTTGGCGGCCGCTATTTCTTTAATCCTAAATGGGCCGCTATGGCAGAATTAGGTATGGGTATATCTATCCTTAATTTGGGAGTAGCAGTTAAATTCTAAATTATTAATACTTAATCTGGACATGAATAGCCTTTTATCATTTGGAGTATTGAGAATCTCAATAACACAGTTTGTTACTATAGACTATTTGTGCCAGCTAAGTATTCTGTTTGTTTCCTTTATTTTAAATGAAGAACAGAAATCAGTTATCAAACTGGCATCCTTTTGATAAGCCATATTTGTAGGATAAAAACAAATAGCCTATGAAAACTTCCTCTTTATGGAGTATGTCTTTTTAACGCATACCAGTAACCATCAATTAAAACACTACTTCTTCTCTAACCCCTCAAGATATTTAATAAGCTGATACACCCAGGTTGAAGGATTCTTATGTTTAACTAATTTCAATACCCGTGATACAGGATTGGGTTATTTTATTTACTACCTCGAAGCAGAGCTTTCGAGGTATTTCCTGAAAATTTTTTCTATCGCAGCAAAGCTGCGTAGAACTTGCCTCTCAGAGAATTGAAGTTCATTTTTAAGAATAATATGGACAAGAAGTGGATTTTGACATCAGTTGATGCTGTTTCTAGTGTTGTCTCCCAAGGAATGAATGACAGAATACAAAAATGGCAAAATGTAAATATGTTGACTCAGTAATACAAAAAATCGGACTACGAAAGCCAAAGGGCTGACTACATATAGTGACAGAAAACTAAAAAAGTGGAGACCAGAAACCACTCGAATAAACGGGGCGACACCGAAAAGCCAAAAGAGTAAGGGAAATCAATAACAAACTATAATGAAGAATCCTTATATTTTACTAGTAATCCTAATTTTACTTATGGTTAGCTGCAAAAAAGATTCAGAAATAGGTAGCTCAAATTCGACCTGGACTATAAACGGGAAAAATTATTCAGCAGTGAAAACCATCTATTCAGTCGCAGATGATGCCTTAATTGCAAGTGATAACGATAATATAGACAACGCAGAAAATAGTGTTACACTTTATTTCAAAGAAAAACCCATTTCAACTGGAAGTTATGACATTATTAATTGGGGAATCGATGGTTCTCCATATCAAGGAGAAGTAGATATGGAAATAACCACTAAAAGTTCATCGGGTATTACAACCTATTATTCTCCTGGATATGATTTTGGTTATAAAGCCACAGTAAGTATGGAAAGCAACAAATTAAAGATTGTTTTTAACAATATCGTGTTCCATGACGATTTAAACCATGAGGTTATTGCTTCAGGAATAATTATCGAACAATAATTGAATAGTCAAATGGAGACCAGAAACCATCTTAAAAAACGGGGCGTTTACCGAAAAGCCTTATGAGTAAGAAAACAAATAATGAATTTTATGAAAAAAATTATCGTTTTATCTTTTCTGATGGTTTTTGCGCATGTACTCAAAGCACAACCATCTTATTCCCTTTCGGCGGGGGTCAAGTTGATTAAACCAGATTCAAGAGTAACAACATTATGGTATGTTGATGAATCACCCTCAATGGATAATCTTTATAAAAGTGTTGAGCAGGAAGGGAATCTTGCCATTAATTTAAGTGCGAGATGGCAAAATGATGATGCAGGTAAGGCGTTTCATTTATTTGTTGAAGGCCAAGGGTATTTTGGCAGTATCAATGGGCTAGCGTTGAACACAGGTCTTTTTTACAGAAAGAATTTCGATAGTAAATTCGTAGTACAGCCCGAATTGTCAGCCGTGCTTGGATTTAGCTCCAAAGGCATCGGCGAAATTCAAAATAATGATGTTTATATACAAGTAAATGAGACACAATTTCAAGATTATACAAATGTAAATGTTGCCATTCGGAATATATATTATGGTATTAAGCCAGGACTTAATTTTATTATCAAAACTGGTTCTTTCTCAGAAATAGGATTAGGTGTCCATTATCAATTATCTATTAAATCCGGCAATGTAACTTTTTCGGGTTTGGGACAAGATGGCTATGCAGCCAGTGATTCCGAAAAATTAACTGAACCAAATGTTGGTTTTTATGTTGATGGCGATAAAACTGACAAGATTCCTTACAATCCTGATGGGTTGGAGCTAAAAATATTCTACAGTTTTTAACCTGTTCAACAAATGTTAAATCCCACAATGTAAATCAACAAAATAAAAGATACTCCCATGAAAAATTTACTCTTCCTTTTACTCATAATAGCATTTATATCAACTTCTTGTCAGAAAGAGTTGAAAAGAGAAGATGCAAAAACCATGATTGCAGCTAGTAAAGGCTACCCTGTACAAAAGACTTTTGAAATCACAAAATCATTTATTAAAGATGTAAATACCGAAGGACGGGGAGTTACAGCAATAATTGGTGAGGATGAATTTAAAGAAACAGAAAAAGCTATTAATCAATTTGCGTCTCTGAACCTTTTGAAACTTGTCGAAACACCTCAAAGAGAAGAAACCACACAATTTCTACTTGGTACAACTGTAAGAACATGGACATCAGTTATAGTTTCGATTACCGACGAGGGAAAGAAATGCTTGGTTCAAGATAATGTCAAGTCTTATTTGGTAAACTTATGGGAAATAGATATAAACGAAATTACAGGTATCCAGGAAATGAAAGAAACTAAAATTGCAAAAGTGGATTATACAATCTCGAATAAAAACATTACTCCATTTGGTGAAATTTTTAATGACAAGAATCAAATTACTTCAAAGTCTGTAAATTTTTCATTGTATGATGATGGCTGGCGTATCCAATAGACCCAATATTACAATTGATAAATCAATTTAACCATAAGATGATACAGAGACAACACAGCATTTTTTTAATTCATATTATACTGCCACTTTTTTTAGGAATAATTATTTACGCATGTTGGCGTGGATTTTTTTTAATTGATCCGGCAAAAAAAGTTTTTCCTTTGATTTGTAGTGTTCAACCTCCCAATTGGGTAAAATACAATTTACCTGATGGATTATGGATGTATTCTTTTCTGTATACATTTTTCATCATCTGGCGGCAGCAAATTTCAAAACATTTTATTGCATGGATACTCCTTGCTATCATTCTGAGCTTCTTTCTAGAAATCATGCAAGCAAGGCATATAATTCCTGGCACTTTTGATTGGTTTGATCTTC
>CAIQOG010000052.1 GCA_903873355.1 uncultured Bacteroidales bacterium | reverse complement strand
CTTGATTGCACTCTCTAATGCTTTGCCAGCTGTATCAGCAGCAACTGTATTACCAACATCATAGGCTGCTAGTAATGTATAATAATCTTCAATTGGGAACTTCGAATCAATAGGCATCAGCAAAACTTTGTTGTCTTGGTTTTGCTGAGGAATTTTAATTGCAAATTCTACTCTATTGTTTGTACCTTGTTTTGTGATGGTATTTATTTCATACTGTTCGGGTGCAAGTATCTGTTCCAAAATATTCGACAACTGAATTTCACCAAGTATGCCTCGTGTCTTTACATTGCTCAAAACTTTTTTCAAGTCGCCAACTCCAACAGCTAGCTGTTGCATTTCACCTAAGCCCAGATGAACTTTTTCTAATCTCTCACTCACTAAATTAAATGATTGGGTTAGCCTTGTTTCCAAAGTCTTTTCAAGTTTTTCATCAACTGTTTTACGCATTTCCTCCAACTTTTTCTCATTACCTTCTTGCATCGATTTTACCGATTTCTCTAAAGTTGTTTTTACTTCACTTAGCTTTTCACTATTTGCGACATTTTGTGTTCGTTGGTTTTTCTCAAATTCACCAAATTGATCTTTCAACCTTTCTCTATAATCTTTTAAAGCATCATTCAATTCTTGTTTAAATTTTTCGAGATTGTCTTTTAATTCAGTTCTAGTTGATTTACTGTTTGTGTCAATATTTGTTTGAAAAGCCAGTAACTTTTCTTCAATTGTTTTCCGGATTAATTCTAACTTTTCTTCATTTGATTTAGTGAGATTACCTAACTGATCTGAGAAAGTTTTTGTAAAGGAGTTTAATTGATTGACAATTTCAGTTCTTAAATCTTTTGATGTATCTGCACTCTCTTTTCTGTTGGTTACAAATTCGGTTTTCAAATTTGTTTCAGTGTCTTTTAAGTTTGAAGTCAGCGAACCAATTGAATTATTTATTTCAAGCAATTCATTACTAGCTTCTTTCTTTCCTACTCTAATTGTCAGATAGATATTAGCTATTAATAGAATCGCAATTATTGGTAATAATATTTCGATATAGTTCATTTTCTTAAAATTATTTCCAACCTAAACGTTTCAGATTTTCTTCATAATTAGAAAGATTACTATTTACTAAATCTTCAGAATCAAATTTTTCTTTTTGTTCCTCTGCAAACTCAGTATCACTAGGCAAACTTGAAACAAATGCTATCTCAGCAATTTCAACAAGTTTATGGAAGAATTTATCATATGAATTAAATTGTAATGAATGTTCATAATCGTGTTCAACGAATAAATTTACCGTGTTATTGCCATAATTCCATTCAGCTTTTTCCAATGCATTAATTACAGCATTCTCAGCATCTTCATCCCATTTCCATCTTTCTTTTTCAATGTTCGTATTTTTTCCTTGGAGTAAATTTTCAAAGAATGGCAAGTCTGTTTTTTTAATTTTATCTTTATGAATTAGACCTGTAGCTATTCCCATAATATTTCTAATTCTGCTTCTACCAATACCAGAAGATTGGAAAAATTTATCAGAAAAATCTAAATTTGGTATTAATTCTATGTAGTGATTATAGTCAATTAATGTTGGATCAACAGTAGTGTTGGCTTTAAGTATCAATTTTAAAAGATCAAATGCTGCTTGTAAGCCGACTGTCTTAATTATAAATGATTTATCTGAAGCTTTTTTCCAAAGTAAATCATTAAAGGAATTAAAAAACTTTATAATCGTATCATAAATTACTTGATCCTTTCCCTCAATAAATATGCTTCTTAATGGAGAATTATCAGAAGTGAATTTTTTAAGCATTTCTCT
>CAIQOG010000051.1 GCA_903873355.1 uncultured Bacteroidales bacterium | reverse complement strand
TAATGAAAATGGCAATGACACGGGTTGATTGCTGAATCATTTTTTTCTGTTCAATGGTACCGTCCCAGTTGAGCGAAAGGATTTTGTATATTTTCTGCACAAAAGGAGGAACATCCAGTTTTTCAGAACAGATTTTCAAATCGGGAATCAGCGGAATGTAAAGAAATAATGCACTGATTACCATATAAATAGTTATCACCGTTACGTCCCACAGAATCGGTGACTGAACACGTCCGTGAATAAACACATTGAGCAGCCGTTCGGGACGTCCCATGTCCATCACAATGACCAGACCCGCAACCGCAGCAAATGCCAGCGCAATAATTTCGGCAATGCGTGCAAGTGGTGCAGCCCATTTCTGACCGCTAAGTCCAAGCACCGCACTGATAAGCATACCGATTAAAGATGTGGCCACGAAAAACACAAAGTTAGCCAGATACATTCCCCATGACACATAATCGCCCAGTCCGGTTACCGACAAACCGTTTTTCAACTGCAATCCATACGCTCCCAGACATACCAACAGCGCTAATCCCAAAAATCCAAACCAAATTTTAAAACTCCAGTTCAACCGGATTGGCCGCAGCAAATCGGAAGTAATTTTATCTGTTTTTGATTGTTTTGCCATAATATTTTAATTTCCAATGATACAATTTTCAATTCCCAATTTCCAATTTCTAATTAACCGGTCAACTGATTAACTGATTAACCCGGAACTAAGATTCCAACCTTTCTCCCGCTTCTTCCTTATCTTTTTCCTGGAACGGATATTCTTTTCCTTTTGGCGGCAGATAGTACACACGCGGATGTGTTCCCAGTTCGGGCATTAGGGTGTAACCGCCGTTATCTTCCAGCAGTTTACGGAAACGAACAGTTTCTTTGGTTGTTCCATTGGTAACAGCATCTTCGTTTTCGTCGCCGAAATAATACACACCATTAGGACAAGCCGAAACGCAATATGGAAGTTTGCCTTCGCGCACACGGTCGGCACTGAAAAGACATTTGCTGATGGTACCTTTTTTCTGCGGAACGTTCAATTCCACATTATACACTTTACCTTCGTCTTCGAGCGAGTGAATTGGTTCTGCCCAGTTGAATACGCGGGCACTGTACGGACAGGCTGCAATACAGAATCGGCAACCGATACAGCGTTCGTTATCAATCAACACAATACCATCCTGACGTTTGAAAGTGGCATCCACCGGACAAACAGCCGTACAGGGCGGATTGTCGCAATGCTGACAGGGTTTGGGCATATAATAAGCAGGCGTATTGGCAGAATCCTGCATTTTCAGTACGTTGATGTGATGTTGTTCCGGACGGAGATGATGAGCTTCGTTGCAGGCTGCCATACATTTGCGGGCATTGCGGCATTTCGACAGGTCAATAACCATCACGAAACGTTTGCCGGCCATTCCTTCTCGCCCCTGTTTCTGAAGGTAAGTCAAATTTTCAAGGTTAGGCTTTTCAGCTACTGCCAAAGCACTTTTCTCCACTTCCATCACTTCGTTTTCGGCAGTAAGTACTTTTACGCGCTCGGCAGCTTTCTTTTTCTTATCATAATTGACACCAGCAAATATGGCCGATCCGCCAATCAGGGTGCCAATTCCCACAATTCCTAAATCCTGTATGAACTCTCTACGTGTTCTTTTTTTTGGTTTTTCTTGTTTCTCACTCATCTGCTGGAGAATATAAAAATTAGTTATTTGAATTCGGTAGCAAAGATAAAAATAAATTTATAATTGTAATCATTACAATTAATATAATTCTTCGGTTTTTAAAGATTAAAAAGTCAATTTTTTCAATACAAAATATCAAACACACAAATATAACGGAAAGTTTTTATTAAAAATTGATTTTTTTGAGGAAAGTGTAAAATAACATACGTTCGGGTAAAATCCTGTAACTACAAAGGAGAATTAAATCAAATATTCGTTGTTAATTTAAGAAATAGTTATTATCTTTGGGGGCTTAATTAAGAAAGTATCTGAATCAGAATTTTCAGAATTAAATAATTGTCAGAATAAGAAAAAATGCCTTATCTATGGATAAAGATAAACTTACGTTTGATATTATTGGTTGTGCAATGAAAGTTCACAACCCTGCTCCCACGCGATTGTATCGCGTGGAAAAATGATAATTGGAATTTATATCTGCCACACGATACAATCCGTGCGGCAGCGGTAAATTCTGATTCAGACAGCAAATTAAAAACCATCATGAAAAACAAACTTTTTCCGGTATTTCTGCTTATATCACTGTCATTCATGCTGCCCGGTACGTTGGTTGGTCAAACGTGGGAGTTTGTCAAAGAAAAGGATGGAGTGCAACTATTCACCCGACAGGAAGCCGGAAAGAATCTGAAATTCATTAAAGGAGTGGCTGAAATAAACCAATCGGCTGATAAGGTTTTTGCGCTGATAGAAGATGTAAATCACACCGAATGGTGGGATGCAAATGTTAGTCAGTTAAAGATTTTGCTTTATGAAAAGAATAAACACGCGCAATACTACCTGATTTACAAAATGCCCTGGCCGTTTAAAGACAGGGATTTGTCGGTTAATGTGAGTGCAAGCATTAATCAAGCTAACGGTGAGTTCCGGTTGATTGCCACACCGCTCACTGATATATCTCCCGAGAAGAAAGATTTGGTTCGTATTAAAGACTATAAGCAGACCTGGACTATCAGGCCGGTGAACAACCGCACACATGTAGAACTCGAATTTTATGTAGATGCAATTGATAATATCCCCGGCTGGATCGTAAACCTGGCATTGATTGAAACCCCAATTAATTCAATTAAAGCAATCAGGATGCTGCTGGAAAAGAAATAGACTTATTCGAATAGTTGCGCATTTGGAAGTTGAAAATTTCTTTATTTCAACCATTCAACTATAAACAACCGGCTATAAATAGTAGAAATTGGCACCCTGATAAGTTTTTTTAATAGCAGTTTAGATCAAATCTAAAGATTAAACATTACTTTTGCTTCGAAATTTTTTTTCAGAACGGTGATACATTGCCTGAATCTGATTTTACAAATAGCTGAAAATAAGCAAATTAAACTAATATAGTCATGAGAAAATCATTTTTTAAACTCGTATGCCTGACAGCATTATTTTCACTTATGGCAGTTTCGACGTACGCTAAAACTGAAGTGACAACATACAAGATACTAATCAAATCGGCTGATGCAGGAGGTGGTTCGGTAAATTATATTTGCCATGCCGGTGATACGCTTTCATTCAGTTTCTCACCTATATCCAACTGGAGAGTGTATTCCATTATGCTTAATGGCACAGATGTAACCGGTTCATTGGTTGGTGGCATTCTGAAAATTGAAAATGTTTTGGCAGATTGCACTTTGAATGCAACTTTTGCACTTTCGACAAACAATAACCCTCCCACTCCTGGCAATGAAGGAGTGAAAGTTTTTATCACACCTACTGATATTGTGGTAGATGGGACACAAAAGGATGAGATTGTTAGCTTATATTCTCTTTCAGGTAAAAAACTAAAACAACTAAAATCGGATGGTAATAAAATCAATTTTCCGGTTGAGCAGAATGTGGTTTATATTCTGAAAACGAAAACACAAACTTTTAAAGTAATGCTTTAATAACAGTAAATCTGCAGTTTACAGGCAGATTTAATGAGTCCCGGAGGATTTTTCCTTCGGGACTTTTTTTCGTTACTGGTTCATTTTGAATTGAATCGACAATGAAAAAATGAAAATCCGAAATTTGTTATTTTCGCTTAGAAACTGTTTAATAAGTTTTTTTAATAGCAGTTTAGACCTGTTATAGAGTATTAAGCTTACTTTTGCCGCTAAATTTTAATAATTACAACAATGGCAGACGATAAAAAAGAACCGTGGCTGAATTATTTAGCCCTTACCACTATCATTTTTGCAGTAGCAGCAACCCTTTCGACCTTTAAAGGCGGTGGATTTTCAACCCGTTCGGTGCTCAGTCAGGAACAGGCATCCAATAAATGGGCTTATTACCAAAGCAAAAGCCTGAAATCGTACATTTATGAAACACAAAAAGATATGTTGGAGCTTACTACCCTGCGTTTGGGGAAAAATGAAAACAGCGTGAAGGAAGCATTTCAGAAAAAAATGAATGATTACGAAAAATCAATCAAACGCTACGATAAGGAAAAAACTGAAATAAAAAAAGATGCTGAAAAGTATGAAATTCAACGCGATGATGCTCAAAGTCATTCCAAAGTATTTGGTATGGCGGTAATTTTTCTGCAGATTTCCATTTTGCTTTCGTCTATTGCAGCGCTGATTAAACGAAAATACATTTGGTATATAGCTACGGCAACC
>CAIQOG010000050.1 GCA_903873355.1 uncultured Bacteroidales bacterium | reverse complement strand
TTTATCGCTCGGGTTGTTCGGTTTATAATGCGTACCTTTGCACAATAAACATTAAAATGTGCAATATGAATAGTTTAAAAATCGGAGATCTAACGGCTCGTTTACCCATTATTCAGGGTGGCATGGGTGTTGGTATTTCATTGAACGGATTAGCGTCAGCAGTTGCAAATGAGGGAGGGGTAGGCGTTATTTCGTGTGCGGGGCTTGGTCTTATTTATCGCCATACGGCGAAAGATTACATGGAAGCTTGTATTATCGGAATGAGAGAAGAAATCAGAAAAGCAAAAGAAAAATCGAATGGTATCATTGGTGTGAACATTATGATGGCGTTGACTAATTTCAGCGATATGGTAAAAACAGCCATTGCTGAAAAAGTAGATGTTATTTTCGCGGGTGCAGGTCTTCCAATGGACTTGCCAAAATATCGTACCGAAGGTTGTACAACCAAACTGGTGCCTATTGTTTCGTCTGCAAGAGCAGCAAAAATAATTTGCGAGAAATGGAAAACTCTTTACGATTATCTTCCTGATTTAGTAGTAGTTGAAGGTCCTAAGGCCGGTGGTCATTTGGGATTCAAACCTGCTCAGATTGAAGATGAAAATTTCTCAATCGAAAAACTCATACCGGAAGTGGTTACTGAAGTGGCTGTATTCGAAGAAAAATACAATCAGGAAATTCCGGTAATAGCTGCCGGAGGTATATACACCGGTGAAGACATGTATAACATCATGCAATTAGGCGCCAAAGGTGTTCAGATTGCCAGCAGATTTGTAACTACCAATGAGTGTGATGCAGATATTAAATTCAAAGAATCGTATATCAATGCTACTGAAGATCAGGTTGAAATCATCCAAAGTCCTGTAGGTATGCCAGGAAGAGCACTTAAAGGTGAATTTCTTGAAAAAGTAAAACAAGGACTTACCCGTCCGAAATCCTGTCCTTACAACTGTCTTCACACCTGTGACTACAAAGTTGTTCCTTACTGTATTATCGTAGCACTTTACAACGCCTATCAGGGAAAATTAGACAAAGGATATGCCTTTGCCGGAAAAAATGCTTACTTAACCGACAAGATTGTTTCGGTTAAAGAAGTAATTGATGACCTGGTATTACATTTTGAGATGGCTCGCACAAAAGTTGTTATGGCATAACTTAATTACGTAGAAGAATTTTCTTCTGTTTTTAAATCATAATTGGAGATTAAACGCTATGTTTTAATCTCCAATTTTATTTTTAACCTATTTATAATTTCAAAAACATTTTTCTATCAGAATTATTGGTTAATATTGCACTAAATTTCAACAACAGAACTTATGAAAAGTATTCAGGTACCCTATATTTCAGCATTAAATGATATTGAAATCGAAAAAGCCGCTGATTTACTTGATGATGAAGGTAAAAAGGATATGATTGAAGTGCTCAATTGGCCTGATTTATACAACTACAAGCCAATTACTTTTTTCTGGATTGCACGTTCTTCAGATAGTTTCTTTATCAAATATTCTGTAAAAGGGACAATGCTGAAAGCTAGTTACTCAATAGATCAGCAACCTGTTAACGAAGATAGCTGCGTGGAATTTTTCTGTAAAATTCCCGGAAATGAAAAATATATGAATTTCGAATTCAACTGTATTGGTACTTGTAAGGCATCAAAACGTAAAGCACGAAATGTAGATGTAACTCCAT
>CAIQOG010000049.1 GCA_903873355.1 uncultured Bacteroidales bacterium | reverse complement strand
TTTTCCCAACTCTCAGGCAGCAGTTCTTTGGTGTTCGAAATATAACCAATCGGCGCATCAAACCACACGTAAAGCACTTTTCCTTCTGCCCCTTCTACCGGAACTGGAATTCCCCAATCCAAATCGCGACTCACAGCACGGGGTTGTAAGCCCATGTCGAGCCAGCTTTTGCACTGTCCGTACACGTTGGGTTTCCATTCTTTGTGATCTTCCAGAATCCACTGGCGCAACCACGCCTCGTGCTGGTCGAGCGGGAGGTACCAGTGTTTGGTTTCGCGCATCACAGGTGCTGAACCACTGATTGCTGATTTTGGATTTATCAAATCGGTAGGACTAAGCGAAGTTCCGCAGGATTCGCATTGGTCGCCGTAAGCGTTTTCGTTGCCGCATTGCGGACATTTACCGGTAATGTAGCGGTCGGCAAGGAATTGCTGAGCCGTTTCGTCGTAATACTGTTCGCTGGTTTTTTCTACAAAACCACCTTTATCGTAAATGGTTTTGAAAATATTGGAAGCCAGTTCTTTATGCGTTTTGGAAGTGGTACGAGAGTAAATATCAAACGAAATACCAAAATCTTCGAAGGATTTTTTGATAATTCCGTGGTAACGATCTACAATATCCTGAGGTGTAACGCCTTCTTTTTTTGCCTTGATGGTTATTGGCACACCGTGCTCGTCCGATCCGCCGACAAAAAGCACTTCCTCGCCTTTCAGCCTCAGGTAGCGCACATAAATATCAGCAGGAACATATACACCCGCCAGGTGACCGATATGAACTGGTCCGTTAGCATAAGGCAAAGCCGAAGTTACGGTGGTACGTTTGAATGTAGTCATAAGTTAATTAGTTGATTGGTTTATTCGTTTTTGGATAACTGATTAACCATAAACCGAATCGGGGCACAAAGATACGGACAAATTCTCAAAATTTGCATATATTTGCGAATCAAAATTTTAGCAGTCACCATGCCCCTCAACAAAGTCATACTCAAAGAACAACTTGCACAGCTTTCCAAAAAGGATTTATCCGAAATGGTATTGAAACTTGCCGGAAAGCGCTATAACTACGAGTTTCTGTTGTTGAATTTTCTGGATACCGATGGCGGTGAACAGACCCTTTACGATGAGGCTGTAGAGAATATTGATGCACTTTGGCAAAAGGAATTTAAAGGAAGTACGGAACTGAAAAGGTTGGTGAAAAAGCTGAATGCCTGCGTGAAGCGTATCAATGAATTTACGGTGGAAACCAAAAGCAAAAAACTGGAAGCTGACCTGGTACTGTATGTGCTTGAGTTGCAGTTCCGACAACCGGCAAAAGTCTTCGGAGCGCGTGTTTCGGGTTACGATTACAAGGTGGGTTTGCTGCTGAAACGGCTTATCACGCTGGTCACTAAAAAGCTGCACCCCGACTACCTGGCAGATTATCAGGAGAAAATAAATGATATGCTCACTCGTTTGCACAAAACTTCCGACCGTATAAATACCATTAAGGAATTGCCTCAGCAGATTGATTAAAGAAATCCACCATCTTTTTCAATTTTTGTCAACATCAGTTCAACTATAAAATTTACTTTCTCATGTGTGATTAAGTATTTTTGATCGATAATTTTATTGTAAACATATTGACTTATTTCATCCCAGTAAAAATAACCTCCTACTCCAATAAATTCATCCCAATATTCAATAAAATACATACGGATTAAAATCCAGACTTCTTCAGAAAGTTTAAAGTCAATATTCTCATACACATAGTCTTTCATTATGTTATTCGTAGTTGATCCCACATTTTCAGTCTGAACTGAAGAATCAATTTTCCATGTGTAGATATCTATAGTTTTCATATTTTCCTAGTCCATGAAATGCAATTTAACGCACCACCTTTAGCAATAATATCGTTTATTTCAACCTGAACAATTCTGTTATTTTTGGCATATTCAGGATAAAAAGTTGCGATTTGGCTGAATGCCTGTTCATCCCCCTCTGCATTTAGTTTCGGCAATAGTATCAAGTCTTTTGTTTGAAGAAAGTTGATATAAGCCCAGTTATTTTTATCTTGCTTCTGTACTTTGTATTCCAAGAATTCGCACTTTAATCTATTGCTCTTAAGACGGGATAATAAAACAGAATCATTAATATAATGTCTGTTTACCAATACAGTTTCATTGTCAATAAAGCGAACCATACCATCTGCATGACCATAAACATCTTTACCAATCCTTTTCCATGGTAATAACACAACCTTTTCCACTTCGAAGGTCTTTTGAAGTTTTGCTATTAATTCAGCTTTTGAATAGAATAGTCTATTCTCCCTAACTACTTTCTCAGTCTGAATAATACAATTTGACGACTTGACAACGTTTCCACCATCAAGAATCATATCTGATTTTACAGTTTTCAATCCTAACTTATCACAAACCATATCCGGATAAGTTTTTAATTCCCGAGCACCTTTGTATTCACCTTGCAAATAATCAGGATCGTATCGGTACTCAATAAACTTGTCTGAAGAGACCTGTATTGGCATATAATCTCTTGCCCAGATATCTTTTGTACAATCCAATACCAGAGGCTCAACATCGTGTAATTTAAGTGTATTGAAAATACGTGCGGCAGTTTCTGGAAATTGCTCTTCAAGTTTTCCTGAAAAATAGACTGAATTCGTTTCTTTATCTGTTATCATTTTTATTGAATGCTTCTTTATATTTCAATAATTTATAATCAAAGGGGTTTTCTAATTGTTTTGTTTGTTTTAGATTCTTGTATTCATCTAATCCTCCAATAAATCGGTTTACTGTTGGTGATGGTGACAATAGTGTGGTCGTTTTTCCTGTATAATCAGGAAAATTGTCTTTAAAAAGTTTTTCAACAAATTTACTCGTACAATAAACACAATCAATTCCTAAATCAAGACAATTCTGAATTGGCTTCCTGTTAACAAGAATTATTTCAAGGTTTGAATCTGAACAAGTACCCTTTTTTCTGTTTACTTCAAATGCAATGTCGGTTATTGCAATTCTATTTTTTTTGCATAGTTCTTCCATTTCTTCTTTTGTATCAACTGGAAGATTAAATACTTTTGAAAGTAGTCTCCAGAAATCATTTCTGCCACTTCCACAATAAAACCACTTTCCATATCCTACTTCTTGATTTCCGCAAGGAAAACTTCCGAGGATTAAAATTTTACTTAATTCAGGTAAAAATGCCTCAAATGGGTGTTTTTCATTCATATTCATATTTTTTAATGGGTTAAACATTCGATATACAAATGTAGTGTAGTTTGTATGTGAAAATAAACCAAAAATTATTTAATGATGTCAAATACTTATTTGAATTTATATTAGAAAATCTAAGTTGAAATTAAAGAACTAAATAACTAACATTAATTCCAATAGAATTTGAGTATTTTTGCCTTTTCAAACCCCGGAATCTCCATGCTCAAACGAATTAAACCTTATATGATGCCCATTGCCATGGCTGTGGGTGCCATTTTTTATCCACTTTTCGGGAAGCTCTCTTTTCTGACTCCATATTTGATTTTCGTGATGCTTTTTCTGACTTATTGCAATCTGAAACTGAACGATATGCGGTTTAGATGGCTTCATTTCTGGCTTTTGCTCATTCAGTTTGGTGGTAGTCTGGCGGTTTATTTTCTCATTCTTCCGTTTAATTTATTGCTGGCACAGGGAGCGATGATTTGTGTACTGGCACCAACCGGCACAGCAGCTCCTGTTATGACCGGCATGCTTAAAGGAAATGTGGCTAGTATTACTACTTACACACTGATTAGCAATATGTTGCTGGCGGTGGCTGCTCCGGTCATTTTTTCATTTATCGGCACAAATCAGTTCTTACCGTTTATGGATTCATTTCTGGCCATTGCTCAACGGGTGATGTTTTTGCTGATTTTACCGTTTATTCTCGCATTGATTTTGAGGAAATTCACACCTAAACTGACTGCTAAAATAGGCTCTTATTCCGGATTGTCGTTTTACCTCTGGACACTTGCGCTGTGTGTGGTGACAGGTCGCACCGTGGAGTTTATTATAAAACAAAATGCTGTAAATCACTTTATTGAAATAATGATAGCTCTTGTGGCTTTTGTATTGTGTATCAGCCAGTTTTTATCAGGCAGAGCAATCGGAAAAGCCTATGATGACACCGTTGCAGGTGGACAAAGTCTCGGACAGAAAAATACCATTCTGGCTATCTGGATGGCACAATTGTATCTGAATCCCATTGCGTCCATTGGTCCGGGAGCGTATGTGTTGTGGCAAAATCTGGTCAATTCCTATCAGGTTTGGCTAAAAAGAAAAGTATTGTAATTGGGGAATTGTTTATTAGTTAATTGATTGAATAATAGATTGGTAATTGGTAATTCTTGGCTAGCCAAGCGGCAGAGCCGAGCAAATAATTGGAAATTGAATTAGTTATGACTCGAAAAAAACAAATAATCCTCGTAGCAGCAGTTTTGCTGATCAACTTTTTGCTGGACAGAGTAACCAAAATACTCGCCGTAAACTACCTTCAGGGCAGGGAAACCTTGTCGTATTTGTACGATACCATCGTGTTAAGCTATACCGAAAATACCGGAGCATTTTTGAGCATGGGCGCCGGTTGGCCCGACTGGATGAAATACATTCTTTTACTCGCTGTTCCAATTGCAGTATGCCTTTACGGGCTTTATTACTGTGCATTTAAATTGACTGATAAAAAACTAATCATTGCCTTCGTTTGCGTAATTGGCGGTGGACTTGGCAATCTGGTTGACCGACTGATTTACGATTTTCATGTGGTTGATTTTCTGAATTTTGGCATTGGCTCATTGCGCACCGGAATTCTGAATCTGGCGGATATGTCGGTTACATTTGCCGTTATTTATCTGCTTTTCACTCAATTTCAAACCAAAAAGGAAAAATCCGAATAGTTTTTTGTACTTTCGTTCCGAACAAAACTGCTTCGAAATCAGTTAGTTCAGTAAAATGACAGACAAACTAATGGATTTACAAATAACTAACTATAAATTCGGCGAAAAACCTACCGTTACACGCCCTGACCCTGAATTTTTGAAAGTAATGGGCGAGCAGGGAATACGCGATATGGTGAGTAAGTTTTACGATACAGTCCGCCAAAGTTCGATAAAACATTTATTCAAAGAAGACGAAACTGAATTTCAACAATCAAAACTTCATTCGTCAGATTTTATGATACAGATTTTGGGCGGACCTGAATACTACAATCAACACCGTGGACAACCTAAAATGGCCAATCGTCATGCACCGTTCAACATAACTCCCGAAGGTCGGATTGTGTGGCTTAGCTCTTACCGTGAAATACTTTTGCAACTCGACGCACCGGAACATTTAATTGAATCGTTCTGGAATTACCTGAACGTTTTCTCCAACTGGATGGTGAATACCGACCCTGAAAAACCCGTATTTAAAATTACAAAATAACTTTAAAATCAATCAATCATGAATTTACTCGAACAACTCAAATCTTACACTAAAGTGGTGGCCGATACCGGTGATTTTCAATCAATTGATGCTTACAAACCTGCTGATGCAACAACTAATCCATCGTTAATTTATGCGGCATCCCAAGATCCGAAATACGCTTCGCTTATTGACGATGCGATAGCATATGCGAAAGGAATTTCAACCGACAAAACCGTTCAGTTGAGCAAAGCAATGGACAAACTGGCGGTAAATTTCGGACTGGAAATTCTGAAAATCGTTCCCGGTCGTGTTTCAACCGAAGTAGATGCACGCCTTTCGTTCGATACCGAGGCTACCATTGCCAAAGCACGTGAACTGATTGCTTTGTATGAAGTTAATGGAATTTCGCGCGAACGAATTTTGATAAAAGTGGCTTCAACATGGGAAGGTATTAAAGCGTCTGAAGCACTTGAAAAAGAAGGGATTCATGGTAACCTGACATTGTTGTTTTCGATAGCACAGGCCATTCGTTGTGCCGAAGCCAATGTGACGCTTATTTCCCCTTTCGTTGGTCGAATTCTGGATTGGTATAAAAAAGATCGTGGCGTTTCTGAAATTGCCGCTCCGGAAGATCCAGGCGTATTGTCGGTTGGGCAGATTTATAATTACTACAAGAAATTTGGCTATAAAACCATTGTGATGGGAGCGAGTTTCCGCAATATTGGAGAAATAATAGAATTAGCCGGTTGTGATGCACTGACCATTGCGCCGTCGTTGCTTAAAGAACTGGAAAGTACTGAAGGAATTCTGGATAAGAAATTTGTGCCGGAAACATCTAAAAATCTGGATATTAAACAAATTCACATGGACGAAAAAACATTCCGCTGGATGATGAATGAAGATGCGATGGCAACTGAAAAACTCGCAGAAGGTATACGGAATTTCACCAAGGATTTGATTAAATTAGAGAAATATATTTCGGGACTTCTTTAGACATTAGAGCCAAGAACCAAGATTTTAGACAAAAGAAAAAACCAAGACAATTTTGTAATCGTCTTGGTTTTTTGTCTTGATTCTTGGCTCTAGAATCTGAAATCTATTTCTTCAATTCTTTCTTCTCCACCAACTCAGTAAAGCTTTTCGCTGCTTTGGTAAATTCTGAAGGAAGTAGCACTATGGTCGTAGTATTATTGTCGATACCAATTTCGGAGAGCATTTGCATGCGGCGTAATTCCAGTGCGATTGGACTGCCTTCCATCACGGTTGCACCCTGAGTAAGTTTGATGGAAGCTTCAAGTTCGGCTTCGGCTTTTACAATACGAGCACGTTTTTCACGGATTGCTTCCGCTTCACGAGCCATAGCGCGTTGCATGGCTTCGGGAATTTCCACATCTTTCATTTCCACCATTTCAATTTTTATTCCCCATGGTTCAGTAACCGAATCCACGTTTTTCTGAAGTGTGGCATTAATTTGTTCCCGTTCACGAAGCACTTCGTCGAGCGAATGTTGTCCGATGATGTTACGCAAAGCCGTTACCGAAAACTGATAAACCGCTTTGTAATAATCCGCCACCTGAATAATGGCACTTTCGGGATTGGTGATTCTGAACCAAAGCACGGCGTTTACTTTAATGGTTACACTGTCCTTGGTGATGGTTTCCTGT
>CAIQOG010000048.1 GCA_903873355.1 uncultured Bacteroidales bacterium | reverse complement strand
TACCAACTTGTGGCTGAAGAATGGACGCAACAAAACGGTTTCCTCTCGCCCACCCTGAAAATCAAACGAAATGTAATAGAGGAATTTTACGCCGAACAAATTGAAAAATTGTTTTCGTAATCAACAACTTAATCTTTATAAAAGTGCAGAATAACTTATTGATATTCTGCTCTTTGTTTTAGATTGACCACAAAATCGTAAATCGTAAATCGTAAATTGTAAATTAAGCCCTATCTTTGCAGCGTGAAAAAACGCTACTTCATATACCTCTCCTACAAGGGAACCGCTTATCACGGTTGGCAGATTCAGCCCAACGGAATATCCGTTCAGGAAGTGCTGACGAAAGCTTTGAGCACCGTTTTGCGCACCGAAACCGAAATTATCGGAGCCGGCCGCACCGACACGGGAGTTCATGCACGGCTGATGGTTGCTCATTTTGATGTGGAAACTGAATTACCTGCAGAGTTTGACATGGTGAATAAGCTCAACAGCTTGTTAGCACGCGACATTGCCATTCAGAAAATTGTTGAAGTTCAGCCTGATGCACATGCACGCTTTGATGCGGTTTCGCGCCGTTACGAATATCACGTAGTTACCGAAAAGGATGTTTTCCTGACAGAACAGGCAGCACGAATCAGCGACAACCTGGATTTTGAAGCAATGAATCAAGCCGCTGCCATTCTTGCTGAATACCGCGATTTTACCAGTTTCAGCAAATTGCACACCGATGTAAAAACGAATAATTGCGTGATTAGTCGTGCCGAATGGACAAGCCGCGACGGTGAGTGGATTTTCACAATCGAAGCCGACCGTTTTTTACGAAATATGGTGCGGGCGGTTGTAGGTACATTGTTCGAAGTGGGTCGTCATAGAATGTCAGTTGACGAATTCAGAGCCGTTATTGAAGCCAAAAACCGTTGTAGAGCGGGCGTTTCCGTTCCTGCACAGGGCTTATACTTAGTTGATATTCAATATCCTGAAAATCTATTCCTGTAAAAAACCACATATTCCGTTTTTCAAAATTGTAAATTATAAAACCTGTCCGCTCACCAGCGGATGATTAAATTGTAAATTCCCGATGTGGTTATTCTTAGCTTTTGTTTCTGCTATTCTGTTAGGTTCGTACGAAGTTTTTAAAAAGGTATCATTAAAAGAGAATGCGGTTATTCCGGTCATTTTTGTCTCGATTCTGTTTTCGTGTCTGACGTTGGTTCCTTTCCTTATTTTATCCGAATTTTTTCCGGAAACGCTAAAAGGCTCCGTGTTTTTTGTGCCGCGGGTCGATTTTCACGCACACATGCTGTTTGTCTTGAAAGCTACCATCGTGCTGACCTCGTGGTTGTTTGCATATTTTGCATTGAAACATCTGCCACTTTCGCTTGCTTCACCCATTAAAGCCACACAACCGGTTTGGACTGTGGTGGGCGCTATGCTTATTTTTGGCGAAAAACTCAACGGATTTCAGGCTGCGGGTGTAGGAATCACGCTACTTTCTTTCTATCTATTTTCTGTTGCCGGAAAGAAAGAAGGCATCTCCCTGAAAACCAATAAATGGTTCTGGTTTATCGTTTTGGCCACGCTGACAGGAGCATTGAGTGGTTTGTACGACAAATATCTGATGAAACGCTACGATGTGATGTC
>CAIQOG010000047.1 GCA_903873355.1 uncultured Bacteroidales bacterium | reverse complement strand
CATAATATTAAATATTTATAGTAGAAGGCGCATCCCCCCACAAGTAGGGATGCGCCAACTATTTTCACCCTAAAAAACCATATTACCTAATTAATAACAAATTTAGCCGTTTGATTCAAATCCGTTTTAATAAGGTAAATCCCTCTGGACAAGAAAGATAAGTCAATTTTTCTACTGAAATTACTTTTAAATAGTAATCTGCCTCCTAAATCAAACACTTCAATACTTTTGGCATCATTCAGATTTAGCATGTTAATTACTCCATTGCTGGGATTTGGATAAACTATCAGTTTTGAATCAGTAGGTATATTCACTAAATCAGTATTTAAAACTTTCGTACCCATTATCTGTATTTCATATAGCCGAACTATGCCTCCTTCTGCTTCATTAATATAAAGGCGAACACTATCAGTGTTTACTTCCGAAAATGTTCTTTTGTATTTAGGTTCTGCATTGGCTGTTTCGGACACTAAATTTGTCCACTCCGTACCATTCCAATAATCAAATGTGAAATTTATCAAGGGGGTATTATACCCGGTGTATCCAGTGAAAAGTCGAAGTTCATTAATTCGATACATACCTTTTAATCCAATAGTTAAAATAGCAGGAAGTACGCCTCTTGCATTTACCCAACGGCTCGAAGCAGTTGCAGTGTCACCATCAACTGCTTTATCTGCAGTATATGGATCTAATACTGTACTTGCAATAGCATTTTTCCCAAGAGCTATATTCGAGAATGCAACAACATTAATATTTACTGTTCCGTAGGGAGAAGTTTCATTTGATATTGTTTTTGTACGTATCCGGTATGTATATGCACCGTAAGCAGGAACAACACTGGTATAACTTTCGATATTACCTGTTAATGTAGCTATTACACTAAAAGTTGATCCTCCGGCTGCAGTGCGCTCTATAGTTACAGAAGCTGTATTTGTTCCATCGTTTTTCCATGTTAGTTTTACAGTTTTATCAACATCCAGTTTTGCCGTCAAAAGCGTGGGAGCAATTAAGCGAAACGGATTATAAAACTCGGTTGAAGATTTAAATGCCATCGGCGCCACATTGTCGCGATACATCGAACCCATAGGAGTTGTGATATAGTTTGTTGTAGGCTCTGTAAATACGTTTCGGTTTCTTGTGAAATTATCGAAATCAAAAATGGCATATCGTTCAATAATTCTGGCTGTATCCAATTGTTGTATAATCTCCTGAATTCGGGCTCTTTCCTGTTCCTGTGTCGGGTTTCCGGAAGACCAGTCACCTCCATAATTAAATTCTGTAATCCAGATCGGTCTTTTAGTTCGGTTGTAAACAGTTTTGCAATTATTGTAAAATGTCTGTGCAGTAGCTTCTAAATAAAGATGAACGGGAATAAAATCAACACGATAATTCAAAGCATCGCAACGGTCGACAAACTCATATAGTTGCGTATAATTGCTTGCAAATGCAGGTGCACCAACTCTTAACCCTGATTCAAGCATTTTGGGCCACATCTCAATTTGTTGGTCAACACTCATATTAGCCTGGGTTGCACCATCTGGTTCGTTAAAACCTAATACATGTGTAACATTTTGTTGGTATATAATGTCACTCCAGTTAGCATCAGTTACTGTTTTTGCATTCCATTTCATGGGTACAAACTCAAAGTTGGTAAGGTCTTCAGTACTTTTAGGACCCCACGAGTAATACCAATCACAATTTAATTTTTGGGGAGCAGAAATTGCACCAAATCCAATTCCTTTTTTACCGGCATAACGCCATGGAATTACGCGAATAAATGAAACCTGATTGTTTAATCCGGCTGGTAAAACCGGGATATTAACATCAGCATTATCGGCAATATAGACTTTACTGAAGCGGGTTCCATCTTCATTAAAAGCTAAGGTAGCCATGTAACCTTTTTTTAATTTTATGGACGAAATGGCATCATCAAAGGTTCCGAGTTGGGCTTTTCTATAATATGTATAGGGTACTAATTTCATCGACTCACCCAGGAAGTTTTCATCTTTGAAAACAGAAAGTGCTTCAAATGATGGACTATGCGCCATTATGACACTCCCTCTCAGATAATTCGTAACTCTTATGTTGGTTTTATTTATAGCATTTTGACCACTTACTGTTATTTTAGGTAAATACAACGAAATTGCGTTAGTCGGTAAAACTCCATCTAAAAAAATCCAACCCGATTCACTCGTAATATTGATAATTCCAGTGGCTCCAACATCAGGATTTGAGATATGGAGTTCAGCATTTGCCCCAACTTCATAGTCTTGTGACCCAATTGAATTTATGGTCAAAACCTGATTTGTAACAATGATAGGACTTAATGGGGCAGCATTAATTTTGAAGCAAATCAGGAAGAGAAATATAGTAAAAAAAAAGTTTTTCATGCGTAAAAAATTTTTAAATAAGCTGTTTTGAAATTTATT
>CAIQOG010000046.1 GCA_903873355.1 uncultured Bacteroidales bacterium | reverse complement strand
TTTACGTAAGCAGGTTGATTTTATAGGTCGCAGTCTGGAAACAACAAATTTCAATTCTTTGCAAGAACGGCTTGAAAGTCAGAAGCTATCGCGGGGAGTGGCTGCCGTATTTTATGGCAGTCCGGGTACAGGTAAATCTGAAACCGCTTACCAAATAGCTAAAGCTACAGGACGGGATATTATGTTTGTCGATTTATCCGAAACCAAATCCATGTGGTTTGGCGAAAGCGAGAAACAGGTGAAAGAGATATTTACTGAATATAAAAAAGCCTGCAAAAAGAATCCGGTGAAACCCATTCTGCTGTTCAACGAGGCGGATGGTGTAATGTCCAAACGTTCAGACAATCGCCGTTCATCGGTTGACCAAACACTGAATACCATTCAGAACATTCTGCTGGAAGAGTTTGAAAAAAACGAAGGCATTATCATTGCCACCACCAATCTGGTGGATAACCTCGACAGTGCTTTCGAGCGTCGTTTCCTGTTCAAAGTGCAATTTGAAAAACCCTCGTTTGAAGCCAAACGGCAGATATGGAAAAGCAAGCTGGTATGGCTTGATGACAAGCAGTTGGACGAGCTGGCGGGTCAATACTCTTTCTCGGGTGGCGAAATTGATAACATTGTACGCAAGATTATTATGGAAGAAGTTCTTAGCGGTGAACGACCCAATCAGCAGCGTATTACTGAACTGTGCCGGACTGAAAAACTACATGGTGCTAAAGGAGAACGGAAACTGGGATTTAATTAAATAATCTAAGCTATTGCCAAAAAGTTGCAAAGTAATTTACTATATTTGTCGTTTACTTAAAATCAGGACAATATGTATGGTAAATTACTCAAACAGTACATTGAATTAATCAACTTTATCAATACCCGAAAAGCTGTTTCGTTCGAACAAATCCAAAACGATAGTTTCCTTTTTACGGTATTTGGCCGTGAATTGCCTTTGCGAAGCTTTTATAATACGAAAGATGCCATTGAGGAAATTTTTGGCATTGAAATAAAACTCGACCGTTTAAACAAAAAGTACTATATCGATACCAATATCGATTTCAATTCGAATGTGGTACAAAGCTGGTTGTATAACACCTTGAGCCTGAGTATGAAAATCTCTGAAAATCTAACCCTGCACGACCGTATTCTGACCGAAGAAATTCCTTCAGGTCAACATTATCTGAATGCGATTATTGATGCCATGAAAAATAATCACAAAGTTAGTTTTGTGTATAATCCATACGAGTTTGAACCAAAGTCTTATACAGTTGAGCCACTGTTTGTAAAAGTATTTAAGCAGCGCTGGTACCTGATTGCAAGATCGGGTAAAAATAATGAACGGGTGTTTGGACTTGACAGAATGCAGGATGTGATTGAAACTTCCGATGCGTTTGAACTCCCTGAAGACCTTGATCCCAAAGGCCGCTTTGCCGAAAATTACGGAGTAACCATTGGCGTAGATGAAAAAACTGAAGACATAGTAGTTAAAGTGAATAAGTTTCAGCGGAAGTACCTGCGCCATTTACCCTTGCATGAATCGCAAAATGAAACTAAAATACAGGAGGATTATTCTCTGTTTGAATTCCGGCTAAAACCCACCATCGAATTCAAAATGGAAATGCTTTCCTACGGTACTAATGTGGAAATAATCAGCCCTGAATCTCTCAGAGTTGAATTTGCGGATAAATTTGGAGTGCTGAATAACATTTACAATACAGATAACTAATTATTATTAACTATTAAATTTAAAAATTATGGCAACATTAGAATTTAAAGGGCCTTTTCATTTCAGTCACATCAATTCCCTTAATTTAAATGGGAAAATAGGAGTATATATTTGGGGGGTTGTGATTGATTTGAACAAAAAAAAAATCATCAATTATTCAAAACAAGACGTAGAAACACCTTTAGTTATTAACAATGAATTGACTGGTTGTATTTTTAACAATTCAAAATTCATCCCATATTATGTTGGGAAAGTACAATCAAAACCAATTAAGAGAAGATTAATAGAACATAATGCTGTAGACTCTGATACAAATTCATTAAAATATAAAAGATTATTTTTGGATTATTACTGTAATTTTTTTAATGATTTGAATTTCCCTATTAATGATAAAAATCCAAGCACAAAACAACACACTAAAGATATATTGACTTTCGTAAAGAACAACCCTGGGAAAATCGAATATTATAATGATGGTGATGTGCTAAAAGAATTATTTTATCCTAAAAAGGGAGTTGTAAAAGGAACGGATTTCCCAATAAAAGCACAAAAGTTTAATGATTCATTATCAGAAATTGTTGTTGATAATAATAACTTTTGGTTTTGTTATGCAGAACCTAAAAATTATACAAATGAGGATGAAAATCAAATAAATATTGATATAAAAATATTCATGGAGATATTGGAAGCACAAACATTTTATTCTTTAAAAGGAAAAACCATAAGTCATACTCAAGACTTCTTAACAAATATCATAAACTTTAATCATTCAATTAACCCAAGTTCAACTTGTCAGAATATTTTTGACTTTAATACTTTGTTTCCTGTAACACCTACAAACCCTAACCCATCAATGAACTTCCCCGGTTACTAAACTCAAAAATCGGTTAAGACCTTCATCTTAACCGATTTTCATTTATGCACATAAACTTTATAACCCTACTATATCAAATCCAATTGCTCCTCTGCAATCGTAGAAAAATTCCTTCATCTGTTCATAATCCTTGCTTTCAATTATAGGAATTACCCTATCCAAATGACGAGGAAATGAGGCAGCTATAGCTCGTTTTGTACCATCTTCACTTTTGAATGGTTTTCGGATATTGCTGTATTTCTCATCGGTTTCGTTATCCCACAAATGTAGAATCTTATCAAAGTCAATCTTTAACTTACAATTTGCATCGAAAAACACCGAACGTGTTTCTTCTTTTACTGTAATACGGTCGTAGCTCTCCCAAACTATATTATCATCTTTGGATGTGTTGCTCCAACTGATTTTTACAATATTCGGATTACGTTCGTCAACCTGACAGGAAACATTTAGTTTTCCCTTAAGTGCATTGAAAATGGGAATTAAATTCATAACGGTAAAATTTTGAGGGTTATACATTTTATTAATTATATCATAATCAGGAATTATGCCCCTGCAATACTCCAATTCATCAGTACTGAAAGTAAAGTTAGAAAGTGTATGAAAATCATCTGATATTGATGACACCTTTAATATGTAGAAACAACGTGAACACTGCAAATAATCATTAGGAACTTCAGCAATCTCGGATGTTGGCATTGAAATTGGAAAGCCACAATTTGGACATCTGCAAACGTAGAAACATTCATTCATTGGTTTTCGGTTTTATTGGATGTGTAGCTCCGGATGAATATATTGATTATCTGCTGCAAAAATAGAAAGTGGCTTTGCCAAATCATGGCAATATCAAAATAATTTCAAAAATACAACTCCGATTTTTACGGACAGGTTCTAGCTACTACAAAATATTTCATACATCTCTGCTAATTCCGGGTGTTACTTCACCTTTTTATTATTTTGTGCATAAAAAAGCCCCACCAACAATTATCGGTGAGGCTTAGAGTTAGTATTTTTAATCTATACGCCAAGTACTATCGATGGTTCTATATTCAGCAATTGGCTTATCGAGCGTGCAATTTTAAGTGTTGGTTCGCTTTTACCAGTTAGATATTCACTTACACGAGAAGGTGAAACACCTATTTTACGCGCAAATGTACGTTGTGTCATTTTTTCTTCTTCTAATCTCAGTCGCATAACATCGGCAAGTGCTGGCATACCGATTGGGAAATGTAGTTTTTCATATTCTATCACAATGTCCGACATAATTTTTAATTCAACAGCCCGATGATCGTTGCTTGCTGTGTTGTCGGTTACAAAGGGTAAGAGTTCTTCTATTCGGGCAAGAGCCGTTTCGTAAACAGCTTCTGTTATTTTTGTTTCCATAATGTGTAAATTATATTGTGTTACAGTCTATTTTATCATATTGAGCATGTGTGCCAGCAAACCGGATATAAATGTATTGGTGCACAAATTGAATGACTACAACGAGTCTGTAATTATTCCCTTTTATATTAAATACATATCGTTGGTTTCCTATGCTATCAACACTATTAAAGTCCTTTTTTATGTCTGCAAAGCATTTCCATTTAGCTGCACTTGCAATTTTATACCAAAGCTGCAATCCAAGTTCTGCATCAGGATGTATGTTGTAGCAGTCTGCCAATTTTTTATGTGATACAATATTCATTCCGTTTTGTTTTACGGTACAAATATATGGTATAATTTTGTAATTCAAAACTATTTGTATTGAAATTTCAAAAATAAATTTCAAAATAAATATTATATTCTAAAAAGCAAAGCTCCGATCTTCACAGACAGGAGCTATCACACTACAAAATATTTTATACGTAAATAATTTTTCTTTAGTTGTCGTATAGAACTCGTCTTGCCTTTGGCTTACTCGTTTCATTCCAGACTGCCCATTTCGGGCGTTCTGCGCATTTTGCTACTTTTTGCATATAAAAAAATCCCCACTGAGTTTAGCAGTAGGGATTTAAACACATTAATTTGAAATCGTCAAACAACAAATCAGAGTGATATAGATATTAATTCGTTTCCAAAACGGTGAAGTCCGTTTTCAATTTTCTCAACTTGTGCTTTGCGCGGCTTTGACCTACCATGCAGATAACTCCACAATTGTTTTTGGTGTATGCCTGTTATTTTCTCCAGCCCAGATAATGATGGAATTCCAGAATAGTATTCTAATAAACTTTCGGTATTGAATTTGTAAACAATTTCAAAATCTCCGTCCAGGAATTTAGGATAGTCGTGTTTGTCCTCAGCGGAAGTTTCTTTGAAAAACTTGATTTGCTCTATCATATCCAATTTTGCTGATTCAACATTATCACCCATACCTGAAAACATTTCTTTTACGCAATATACGCTGAATGTACCGTCAATCGCTCGTTCTATAATTGCTTCAATTTTAGTCATAATAGTTTGTTTTTTATTGTGGAGAATGATTATTTAAGTTCCATCTCTTTTTTGATTTTACATTCAAGCCCATATCCTACCTCTTTACTTCCATGAAATGTTGCAATGTAAATAATTCCGTTCTTTTCATATTTTATATGGCTTCCTCTTTGTGAAACATCCCTCCAACCATTTCTTAGAATAAGCCAGTTTAGTTAGCTTGATTTCATATTTCTTTTTTGTTGTTTGACACAGTAAAGATAGAAATAATTCTATTGTATTGCAAATCTTCAGCAATATATTTTCTAGGATATTGAAAAATAAACAACATATACCAAATTCCATTCTGCCCATTTCGGGCGTTTGCGCCTTTTGCTACTTTTGGCGCGACAAAAGTAGTCCAAAAACGGCTTTTCACCCCTTGTTTTAAGAAGCGAGAAGCCTATTTTCAGCCCTTTTCAGGCACTTACAGCGTCAAACTTAATCCCTCAATCATTTGCAAAAGTGCGGGGTTTTTCGTTCCCATACAG
>CAIQOG010000045.1 GCA_903873355.1 uncultured Bacteroidales bacterium | reverse complement strand
TCATGGCTGCCATGACCGCATCCGAAATTACAATTAAAAATGTAGCTTACAATGAATTGGGAATAATTCCAGATAGTTTCCGTAGGTTAGGCATTCAGCTTGAACAGATTGGCGATGATATTTTCATTCCACAACAGAAAAGCTACACCATCGAATCCTTTATTGACGGTTCGATTATGACCATCTCTGATGCGCCATGGCCGGGATTAACACCGGATTTATTAAGTGTATTTTTGGTAGTAGCAGCCAAAGCCAATGGAAGTGTGCTGATTCACCAGAAAATGTTCGAAAGTCGCTTGTTTTTTGTCGATAAACTGATAGATATGGGTGCGCAGATTATTCTTTGTGATCCGCACCGCGCCACAGTAATAGGCCAGGGAAATCATCTGCATTTACGTGCTTCAGTCATGAGTTCACCTGATATCCGTGCCGGAATTGCACTTCTCATTGCAGCACTCTGTGCCGAAGGAACAAGCATCATTCACAATATTGACCAGATTGACCGTGGTTATCAGGATATTGACAAACGTCTGAATGCACTTGGAGCAAATATCCAACGAATTTAAAACTCTTTAAACAGATATAGAAAGCTTCCTTTTGGAAGCTTTTTTAGTTCTAAATCTTTTTCGGAATTATTTAATAAAGCATATTTCATTAGTATTTTTATCAGTAATCGACAAAAAAGTCATCACTTTATAATATCATTCATTTTTTTAATTAAAAATTCCACAAAAAAGAATTTTAAAATGACTTAACCATTAAAATTTCATTATTTTTGTATTACCATAATTTTTAAGGTTATAATAAGGCATATTTCCTAATGAAACCAATCATTCCACCGGTCGACAGAGAAATTCTGAAGAAAGAACTGACTGAAGATAAATTTCTCCGTCCGACTAATAAAGCCCATAATGAAATTTACGTGATAACGGCTCATAATTCACCCAACGTGATGCGAGAGATTGGTCGTTTACGTGAATTGTCGTTTCGTTCGGGAGGTGGTGGAACTGGCGAGGAAATAGATGTGGATGTATATGATTTTATGGATAAGCCATATTATCAGCTAATTGTGTGGGACCCTTCATCTGAAGAAATAGTGGGTGGTTACAGGTATCTTGCAGGAACAGATGTTGATTTTAACGAAAATGGTCAACCCAAGTTTGTGATGTCCCACCTGTTTATATTCAGTCAAAAGTTTATTGACGAATATATTCCCTATACTATTGAACTTGGGCGGGCATTTGTTCAGCCTATTTATCAATCTTCCAAAATGGGAATGAAAAGCTTATTTGCACTGGATAATTTGTGGGATGGACTTGGTGCATTAACACATAAAATTAAAAATGCACGGTATTTTATAGGAAAAGTAACCATTTATAAGCATTATCCGATGGTAGCACGGGAGTTAATTTATGAATACATGTTTCGGTACTTTCCTGATTCCGATAAAATGATAATTCCTAAAAGAGCGATTGATATAAGTATCAATTCGAAACAACTTGCCCTTAGTATTTTCGAAGGAAATGATAATTCATCGGACTATAAAGCATTGCAAAAAGCTATCAGAATTGAAGGTGAAACTATACCTCCATTGTTTAATGCTTACATAGGATTAAGTAACACCATGAGATTTTTCGGTTCTATTATCGACCCTGATTTTGGATCAGTTTATGAAACGGGCATAATGATAACGATTGCCGATTTGCTTGAAACTAAAAGAAAAAGGTATGTTGAACCGTACAGAGAGTACTTAAAGAAAGTACTGGAAGAGCGCAGGAATGCTAAAAAATTAATCAGAGAGAACAAAAAGGCTCAGAAAATCGCAAAAATATCTGCCAAAAAAGCAAAAAAATCCGAACGAAAAAAGTTGTAATACATGAACTAAAGTTTTGCAACTCCTACTCGTTTATTTCTCAGGAAAATATAGCCCCCATATAGTCCTGCAAGCATAATCATATAACCCCAACCATCAGGAATCGGTACAGGTTCATTTCCCGGGTGTGTTCCACCACCATTGTTTTTATTATCCGAATTAACCTGATCTCTAAATAATGAGTTATTACTGGCTAAAAGTGCAGTAGAATCATTGTTATTATTACCACCAATATATCTACTTGTATCACCATTAATTTTAAATGTTGAAGCCGTAATACCAGCATTCATTGGTCCATGTGTTGAGCTGTTTTTCCTATAAAATGCTAAAGTACTGGGTTCAGTATAGTTACCAATTGTACCGCTCCCATTGTATTCATAACTTACATAACCTGTAGCATGATATTTAGGATCTGCGAAACGAAAAGTCCGGTCTGAAATTAACGATATTTGTGCACCGGAACTGGGTTCCATCCTAACGGGTTTATAATGTACGCGTCCCCCGGAATATTCATCCTGCACGTAAAGTTCTGTTCCTGAAGTGTAATAATCACCATACAAAGGTGAGTTTTTAATTGTTCTGATATTTGGAATACTACCTCTTACGGAGCCTATTTTGGGTTGTATTGTAACGATATTCATTAACCGACTGGCAATACTAATCACATTAAAATTCACACCCTGATTATCATCATAGTATTTCCTGTTACTGTATAATTCGGGGCTACCAAATGGAGAGTATAATATAATCAGTAAGATACCGGCTATAAGTAATACCCATTTAAGAAGTGTATTTTCACTTTGATTCATTTTGTCAAGATCAAAATATTTGATACAAAGATAATTAATTATAAGTATAACAAATCTCCAACTGATTTTGTCAAATTGCAAACAGTTAAATATAAAGGTATTTCATATATAGGTTTATTCAGCAATTATTTGCAATTTTTATTATCAATAAAACAATTTTACATAAAAAAACTTTTTATATTATTGAATATCAATTACATATGAACTTTTTTTAAAAATAAAATAACTATTTAAATTACTTAAACCGATGAGATTATTTTTTACATTTTATGTAGCAAATTCCACCATTACCAACATTTAACAAATTCAG
>CAIQOG010000044.1 GCA_903873355.1 uncultured Bacteroidales bacterium | reverse complement strand
TAATATATATTCATTTTTTCATCAAAAATAACACTATGCGTAAATCAATTTTCTCCCTGCTCCTACTCCTTTCGGTAATTCTATTGACTTCCGGAACACCTGCAACAACTTCTTCTCAATCGACATCAGGCAAAGTAAAAGTTCAGGTTGCCTGTGCTGCATTTTATAATACTGAAAACTTTTTTGATACCATTCATCAAGACAACGTTAACGACTTCGAATATACTCCTACCGGTGCTATGAGGTGGAATACCCAAAAATATAAAGCCAAAATGGAACACATGTCGTATGCTATTTCACAAATCGGAACTGATGTTTCTCCCCTTGGTATTTCTTTCATCGGTTTATCTGAAATTGAAAACCGGGGTATTTTAGATGACTTAATTAAACAACCGGCATTGGCTAAACGGTCCTTACAAATTGTACATTATGAAGGAATTGACCGCCGTGGAGTAGATGTGGCATTACTATATAATCCACGTCAATTTACGGTAACAAACAGTAAATCATATCGCTTAGCAATACCAACAGATACGGCTTTTCGCACCCGTGATCAGTTAATGGTAAGTGGATATCTATTGGGCGAAAAAGTTCATGTAATTGTAAATCACTGGCCTTCACGAATGGGAGGAGAAGAATTTTCTAAACCAAAACGTAATGCTGCTGCTGCCCTCACCCGCTCTATTGTCGATTCATTATTTAAAGTTGACCCTAAAGCAAAAATTATTGTGATGGGCGACCTTAATGATGATCCTTTTAACGAGAGCTGTGCAAAAGTACTTGCTGCAAAAAAAGAATTAAACGACGTGAAAGTTGGAGAACTTTATAATACCATGTGGAAAACTTTAGACATGGGTGTTGGCTCACTGGCCTACAACGACCAGTGGAATCTGTTCGACCAGATAATAATCTCTTCCGAACTGGCTCATTCCGACCGATCGAAACTCAGATTCTGGAAAGCTGAAGTATTTAATCGCTCGTTCCTCACACAGCAGGAAGGCAAATACAAAGGTACACCACTACGAACCAGTGCAGCCGGAGCATGGTTAAACGGATACAGCGACCATTATCCAACCTTGATTTATATGGTGAAAGAAGTAAAGTAGTTAGGAGTTGATAGTTGATAGTTGACAGTTTATAGTTAACAGTTGATAGTTTGGAGTTTGGAGTTTGATCTTTAATAACTTTACGAACTTTATAAACTGAATGAACCAATAAAAATCACTACTTTTGTATTTCAAAAACTCATTTCAACCAAAACATGGAATATACAACCTTACAGGGAAAATTAATAATGCCAGAATATGGGCGCAACATTCAGCAAATGATTACCTACGCCCTTACACTTGAGGATAGAGAGGAACGCACCCGCTGTGTAAAAACGATTATCAATATCATGGGTAATTTATTTCCATACCTGCGTGATGTGAATGATTTCAAACACAAACTCTGGGATCACGTGGCCATTCTATCCGATTTCAAATTAGATATAGATTATCCTTACGAAATACTGCAAAAAGAAAATCTATATACCCGTCCTGAGTCCATTCCTTATAAAAACTCCCGCATACGTTACTTACATTATGGTCGTACGCTCGAAGAAATGATTGAGAAAGTGGCTGAATACCCCGAAGGTGAGGAAAAAAACGAACTCATTCGCCTCATTGCCAACCAAATGAAAAAATGCTTCCTAACCTGGAACAAAGAAGTGGTTGACGACCGGAAGATTTTTGATGATTTACGTTACCTCTCCAAAGGAAAACTCGATATTTCAGAGGATTTCTTTAAATTAGTGGAATCTAAAGACGTTCTTTTCAACAAAAAAAACAAACCCCGTAAGAAAAAATAATTGTTTGTTATAGCTGACAGATGATAGTTGATAGCTAATAACTAAAAACTGTAAACTAAAAAGAATGGCATCATTTAAAATTGAAGGCGGTCGGAAACTTTCCGGTTCAATCACACCACAAGGAGCTAAGAATGAGGCTTTGCAGGTTATTTGTGCAGTTTTGCTCACACCCGAAACCGTTACCATCAGTAATATTCCCGATATTCTCGACGTAAATAATCTTATCAGCTTATTAAGTGATATGGGTGTTGTAGTTATCCGGGTAAACTCAGATACTTACACCTTTAAAGCAGATAAAGTAAACCTCGATTATCTTCAGACTGACGATTTTTATACCAAAAGTGCTTCGTTGCGTGGTTCTGTAATGATTGTCGGACCGTTGGTGGCCCGATTTGGTAAAGCTATAATTCCTAAGCCCGGAGGTGATAAAATTGGTCGGAGGCGGTTGGATACACACTTTCTGGGCATTCAAAAACTTGGCGCTGATTTTCATTACGATCCTGTTGAAAAACGTTATGAAATTGAAGCTCAAAAACTTACAGGTTGTTATATGTTATTGGATGAAGCATCTGTTACCGGAACTGCCAATATTCTTATGGCAGCAGTATTAGCCGAAGGAACAACAACAATTTATAACGCAGCCTGCGAACCTTACCTTCAACAACTTTGCAAAATGTTGAATGC
>CAIQOG010000043.1 GCA_903873355.1 uncultured Bacteroidales bacterium | reverse complement strand
ATCTCTTGTTGATGTGAATGAGGCTGCATTGAAAAAAGCAATCGACACAATCAGTAAAAATATCGACCGCCAAATAGCTAAAGGCGCGTTGAAAGAAGAAGATAAAACAATGGTTTTGGGTAATATCAAAACCTTTAATGCACTTAAAGATGCTGTTAGCAATGCCGATCTTATTGTTGAGGCAGCTACAGAAAACATGAAGATAAAGCTTGATATCTTTAAAGAAATGGATGCTTTGGCTCCTGCAAATTGCATATTGGCTTCTAATACTTCATCAATCTCTATTACTAAAATAGCCTCGGTAACAAAACGCCCCGATAAAGTAATCGGAATGCACTTTATGAACCCTGTACCTGTTATGAAACTGGTAGAAGTGATTAGCGGTTACAAAACTTCTAAAGAAGTTACCGAAACGATACTTGCATTATCGAAAGCTATTGGTAAAGTACCTGCTTCATCAAACGATTACCCTGGATTTATTGCAAATCGTATATTAATGCCCATGATTAATGAAGCAATTATCGCTTTACACGAAGGCGTTGGAAACGTGAACGAAATTGATACAGTAATGAAACTTGGCATGGCTCATCCAATGGGACCGCTTCAGTTAGCTGATTTTATTGGACTTGACGTATGTTTAGCCATTATGAATGTGCTTTACGAAGGTTACGGAAACCCTAAATATGCTCCATGTCCGTTATTGGTAAATATGGTAACATCGGGTACATTAGGTGTAAAATCGGGCGAAGGTTTCTACAAACACACTCCTGGAGTGAAAGAACTAATCGTTTCTGATCAGTTTGTTAAATAACTTTAGGAATTAGATATTCATTTTAATTGATTACATAAAAGCGAAACTCCGGTTTCGCTTTTTTTATGAAATAGTCTTTGTTGCTATAAATTGTTTACTGACAATATTACAATCGCTGTTATAGTAAGCGTTAAAATAGAATAACCATTAACTAATTATAATCAGCTATTTATGTTTAATGTAATAAAGTTATTTATCAGATAATAATATCTTTCCAATACTATTCAGTTCTTCCTCTTTTTGTTGCAAAGTAGACTCCATATTATCAATCATTTCGTCTAATTCCTTTAAATGCAATACCTCATCATTCAGTATTTTATGGTAATTCCTGATGGTTTTGTAAACCTCTTGCTGAGCATTAATTGATTCTCGTACATTCTCAATACGTGCTACAAGTGCTGTATAATCTACTGATTTATATTGCTTTCTATACATTTCACCTTGCCCTAACAACAACCAATCGGGACTGATATTGGTATAAATTAAGAGTATCTTCTGAAGGATGTCGAGTCCGGGTTTATTGCGCCCATTGGCTATATGCGTTATGGTTGGCAACGATATATCCAGTGCTTTTGCAAAGTTTGTTTTAGAAACATCAAGCCTGATCATCAATTCGATGATGCGTTTGTTTAGTTCATCCATAAAATACTAGTAATTAATGTGTAAACATATGTACGTTACAAATGTAAACCACTTTATTTACAAAAGTAAACTTGCTATACATTTGTTAATTCTTTTATAAACAATTGTATACATGTGTTACATCATATTAATATACATAACTAACTGATAAATAATACATATAGCACATCATATTTACTACTATTTACAATTGATAAATACCTTCTTTACAGTTGTAAACACTGACTTTATGCCACTAAGAAAGGTTTTGGGATAACCACTACCTCTGCCCTGTTTTGGGTGAAAAATTCGTAATGGCTGAGAATTGAATAAAAGTACTTAGGTAAGATATTGGAGTGAAATATCGAAAAAGGTTCGGTCACGGTATTTTAAGTTTAACAATAGATGCTATCCTCCTATTTGAGTTTATAGGATGAGATATACCAATAGGAAGAATAAAACCGAACAGCTGGCAGTAATTAAACCGTTAGTTTCTTAATAATAACGGTTGCCAATAAACACTCGAGTATGCTTAGCGGTATGGCATATATTAAGATTCCGAAGGGCAATACACCCAAATTGCCAATTACTACCCACATCATCGGGAAAGCAACAAACCACGAAAGAATGGTTGTTTCTATCAAAGTAAATTTCTTTGCCAATACAAAAATGGCTATGGCAAACAATAGCGACCATATTCCCCACACTACCCCATTTATAGGCTCGGAGGGAAAAGTAAATCCCATGTAATGATAATGACTAAGCCAATATTGTTTCAATATAAATTCATTTCGTACAAATTCGGATACACTGATCCAGGCTGTGGCGGCTAATACAGGTAAAATTGTTTTCTTTATGAGATGCATAAACTGTGTAAGCTAATTAAAGTGCTAATATAAATGTTCCGGCAATAATTAGTGCTGCCCCTGCAGCCATTTTTAAGGTAAGCGTTTCGCCTAAGAATATAACCGACAGCAATATGGCAATTGCAACGCTGGCTTTATCAACGGGGGCTACTTGCGATACTTTTCCAATTTGCAAAGCTTTGTAATAAAATATCCACGACAATCCAGTAGCTATGCCCGAAAGGATAAGAAACAGCATATTTTGCTTAGTTAGTGTGCCTATAGAGTTTGTTCCACCTCTAAAAAAGGCCACACCCCAAGCTAAAAACAATATTACAACGGTGCGTATGGCTGTTGCCAAATCGGTATCAACCCCTTTAATGCCTATTTTGGCAAATATGGCTGTAAGTGCCGCAAACAATGCTGATAGTAATGCGTATGTAAACCACATATGTTTTAAGTTATTAGTGATATAAAATTACATCATTTATGGCAAATAATAACTACTTATCATAATTCAACAGTAACAAGCAATTGTGATGCGTGATATTGTTGCATTCCATATGGTTATGTACAAAGTACGATTCCTCTTCCGCTCTTGCGGAAGAGAAATGACAATACTGCATTAAAGTTAGGGCGCGCGAAGCGCGCCACCTTACAGAATTCTAATTGTCATTCCGAAACGCAGTGAGGAATCTTCTCCGTTGACGCGCACGTGCCGTGCGTATCTTTTACTTTTGCAAATAATTAATCAAAACTTATAATGGCATTTCATGCACGGCACGTGCGCGTCAACAGTGAGGAATCTCTCTTTTGAAACAATATATCAATATAGTTGATGTAGACAGAAAGGATTACTCCACAACAAACTTGGTATTGAAAGAACCATGCTGCGTTTCGGCTTTGATAAAATACATACCGTGATGTAACATTTCATTTACTTCATAAACACTTTCGGTTGTTGTGTAATGAGCAACAAGTTTTCCTTGGAGGTTAT
>CAIQOG010000042.1 GCA_903873355.1 uncultured Bacteroidales bacterium | reverse complement strand
AGCGCGGAATTTTGAACCTGCCAATATCTTCACAACTTACCTGATGGGCGCATGATTCGAGAATCAGAATATTATCACCATCTTTCAGTTCGGAGATTTTTTTTGTGCCTTTCACATATTCGTCAAATGGACCTCGCATGTGTGCATATGCCACACTGAAGCCGGTCAGTGGTATTTCCGGTGGTATGATTTTATTTACAAAACCGAATGCCTGACTGTCGGTTATGACCAGTTTGGGTTTGATTCCGGTTTTTTTCAGAAATAACTCGGCTTCGGTTTCTTTCACCACCACGTTTATGGCATCATTGTCCAGTACATCGCGGATTGCCATGACCTGCGGTAGAATCATCCTTCCATCGGGACATTCGGAATCAATGGGCGTAATCAGCATCACAATATCACCGTGACCAATAATTCCTTTCAGGAGCGAAGGTGTTTGGTAAGCGGTTTCAGGAATCGTGCTTTTCAGTGCTTCAATTATTCCGTCGTGATTGAAATCTGTAATCGAACTGAATTCAATGATTAATGCTGTTGTAAGTTGTTGAATTTTACGGATTGTTTCGTTTTGAAGCGGCTCAATATCCGTTTTGTTGTTGACAATCAGACAGGGAATTTTGTGTTTGTCAAATTTTTCCAACAGCATTTCTTCAAATTCCCCAAAAGTATTTTCGGCAATTACCAACACGGCGCAGTCAATCTGTTTAATAACGTCGAGCGTTTTGGCTATTCGTTTTTCTCCCAACTCGCCATGATCGTCAATACCCGCTGTGTCGATAATAATAGCCGGACCGATGCCGAAAATCTCCATCGATTTCTTCACCGGGTCGGTGGTAGTTCCGGCAATTTCGGACACGATGGCAACTTCCTGACCGGTGAGGGCATTGATCAACGAACTTTTTCCGAAATTCCGGCGCCCGAATATACCAATATGTGGTTTAAAATCTTTTCCTTTCATGACCCCTAATCCCCTAAAGGGGAAATTTTAATTTTCTTCCTAAATAATTTTTAAAATAATGTGCTACCCAAAAGCCCCCTTTAGGGGGTTGGGGGTTAGTAATACAAATCCCGTTTACCTGATTTTATTTGTTCAATTTTCTCACGAATAGAACTTTCCATGGTTTTATCTTCTAATTTTTCGATATTGGAATTTATCACTTCCCAGCCTTTTTTTGCCGTGTTTTCAGGTGCATAATCCATCAGATATTCAGCCAGCGTGAGAATGGCATTGGGCGAACAATAGCGTTTGATAAAGCCGGGAACGGAGAATTCCATAAAATGCTCACCGGTGCGGCCAAGGCGGTAGCAGGCTGTGCAAAACGAGGGTAGCATATCCTGATCGAGCAATTCGTTGATGATTTCGTTCAACGAACGGTCATCGTTTATCTGAAACTGACCTTTGTTCAGGTTGCTTTCGTGAAGCTGTTCGTCGGAATAACTACCGAGTTCAATTTTAGTTCCGCCATCAATTTGCGAAACGCCAAACTGAATGATTTCATTCCGCAGATGAGCCGGTTCACGGGCGGTAAGAATCATGCCGGTGTAAGGCACAGCCAGACGCAGAATGGCAACCAGTTTAGTGAAATCAGCATCGTCAACAAAATACTGATGACTGATATCCAGTGTGGAAGCTTCTTTTACACGCGGAAAAGAAATGGTGTGTGGTCCCACATTGTAGCAGGCTTCCAGATGGTTGGTGTGACGAACCAGTGCCAGTACTTCAAAACGCCAGTCGTACAATCCAAATAACGCTCCAATTCCCACATCGTCAATTCCGGCTTCCTGAGCGCGATCCAGCGAGGTGAGGCGGTATTCATAATCCGACTTTTTGCCGGATAAATGATAGTTTTTGTACGCATCGGGGTGATAAGTTTCCTGAAAAACCTGATAGGTTCCAATGGCAGCTTCTTTCACTGTTTTAAAACCTTCAATATCCAGCGGTGCAGCATTGATATTGATACGGCGGATTTCACCGTTGCCTTTTCTGACTGAATAGGCCAGTTTTACGGTATGTGCAATATATTCAGGTGTGTAAAGCGGATGTTCACCATAAACCAGAATCAACCGTTTCTGTCCGTTATCTTCCAGTGCTTCAATTTCGCTGACAATCTCGTCGTCCGTAAGCGTTTTCCTGACAGCATCGTTGTTCGACGAGCGGAAACCACAATAAGTACAGTTATTCGAGCATTGATTTCCAATATAAAGGGGAGCAAAAAGTACGATGCGATTCCCGTAGATATTGCGTTTCAGCGTTCGGGCACCTTCTTTAATTTCTTCAATCAGTTCGGCATCGTCGGTGTTGACCAATACTGCCACTTCTTCCAGATTCAGGCGTTTTTTAGCTAATGATTTTGAAATTATTTCCCGTACTTTTTCCTTGCTGGAAACCGTTTTATTTATATAATTCCAAATTTCTTCAGAATCAATAAATGGTTTCATTGGTTCATCAGAAATTTTATATTTTTCGGGGTTAAATTGCATGCGTGGTTTTTATTGCAAATATAACAATTTATAAGGTCAGTTGTGGCTAAAAACCAAAGAAAATCACACGTTCGAACCCAATATCATACCCGAAAGCATGGGAATCAGCCAGATAATCCACACCACGATGCTGAATTTGTGGAACTGAAGAATCATTTTTTCGTCTTTCCGAACTATTACGCTGGTAGCCCAAATGGCATGAAATAACATCAGTATAATAGCAACCAATCCTGTCAGTCCGTGAATATTAAACTGAATAATTGAACCTACCATCAGGCCCATAGCACCTGTACCAATGGTGTCGCAGATTAAACCCAACCAGAAAACGACTACGTGCCAGCTTTTAAGGCGCCTGCTGATTCTTTCTGACCAAACGCCTACACTATATAAAATGCAGGCTGCAAAAATAAATGAAATAGCAATGATTAACATGGTGTAAATTAATTTGAAAATGAGACGATTTGAAAATATGTTGATTTGAAAATATGTTGATTTGAAAATTTGAAAATGAAACTATTTACTTACTAACACTGCTTACTGCTTACTGCCACTGCCAACTATTAACTGTTAACTGTTAACTGTTAACTGTTAACTTGCTTGCCGCTTACTGTTTACCGCTTACTGCTACTGCTTACTGCTACTGCTTACTGCTACTGCCAACTGTCAACTGCCACTGCCTACTTCTTCACAATTCCCTTATATCCTTTCTCCCCCGGAATGAGTTCAAAAATGCGCTCAGGTTTCAGGTCTTCTTCGTCGCGATGCGAAACATAGATAATGGCCACCTGTTTTTCGGCAGCAATGGTATTTATCATTTCAACAAATAACCGATTGTTTTCGTCATCGAGTTCGATCGTGGGTTCGTCGAGAATGAGCAGCGGCGGGTGTTTTACCATGGCACGTGCCACCATCACCATGCGCTGCTGACCAATGGAAAGGTTCTGAAACGATTTGTTACGAAACGTTGGTCCGAGCATTTCAATCCAGGCTTTTGCCATGTCTTTCTGCATTTCGCTGGGGATAGTATATAACCCGACTGAGTCCATTAGCCCCGAAATAATCATGTTCTCCACCGAATCATCGCGTGTAAACTGATGAATCATCGCCGGAGTAAAATAGCCAATCTGCCGTTTGATATCCCAAATGGTTTCGCCCGAACCTTTTTTTCGTCCGAAAAGTATCATGTTCTGCCCATAAGCTTTGGGATTGTCGCCGCTAATCATGGTTATCAGCGTACTTTTACCCGAACCATTTGGTCCGGTGAGTTGCCAGAATTCGCCTTTGCGGATTTCCCAGCTCACCTTATCCAGTACCTCTTTTTCTCCGTACCGAACCGAAACCGAATTTAGTTGAATCAGCGGGTCAACATCCACATGATTGTTGGCATATTGTTTTGGAAGTGTAAAACGATGCCCTGTGTTTTCAAGACTTTTATCCTTTACACAAAACTCTTCAGCACTTTGTACTACTGTAATTTCGTTGGTATCATTCACGCTGAAAACAGTATCAATACAGGGTAAAATATCCCTTTTGCGGAAAAAGAGTTGAATCAAAATCGTGTTCCCGGACAGTTCAGTGAGCGATTTGGTTATGGAAAGTTGGGTGTCTTTATCAATGTTACTGTACACGTCATCAAGCACCATGTACTCCGGTTTTTGAGCAATGAGGTAGGAGAGAAGCGCCCTCTTTTGCTCGCCGCTCGACATGGAGTCAAGACTTTTATTCCCGGCAGTTTGAATCACAAAGCGATCGTGACGCAGCTCTTCATCAATCAACTTCTCGATGGTGATGGTGGAATAAACCGCACCTTTCAACCTGCTCAAATCAATAAATTCCGACAGAAAGGTATTATCAGTTATCTCGTTGATAATGTGTTTTTTGTTGGAAGTATTGGACAGATAAAGTCCTATATTGGTATGGCTTTTCATCCTGATTTTAATGCTGTTATGAAAACGGCAACAAAGATATAGATTATTTTTCTGTGTTCGGGTCAGTCTGAAATATGTTTTAGTTACAGCATTTTTTTAAATACTTTACTCCAAATTTATTCAATATGTGAAAAATGATTTGTATTTTTGGAACGGAAAAACATAGAAGTGCTTTTACAGCTAATATTAGGAATATATAAGCACTTAGGTGACGATATAAATTGTTAGGGGTAAGTGTAGAAAAAATAAGACCTTTAGAAGTTTTGAAACAATCTGCACTTAAATTGACCTTTTTACTTGACAACAGAAACAAACAAAATTATAATTTATGAAAACAAAATTTCTAATTATCACCATATTATTTTTATCAGTATTAGGATTCTCTCAAGGAATAGAGTTTGAATACGGAACTTGGAAAGAAGTGCTTGAAAAAGCGAAACAAACCAATAAACCTATATTTATAGACGTATATACTTCTTGGTGTGGTCCCTGCAAAAAAATGAATAAGGAGATTTTCCCACTTACTGAAATTGGAAAAGTGTATAATGCAAACTTTGTTTGTTATCAAATAGATGCCGAAAAAGGTGAAGGTATTGCAATTGCGAAAAAGTATGAAGTTACTTCTTATCCAACCTACTTGTTTATCAAAGCCGATGGAACACTTTTTTCAAGGGCATTAGGTTTGATGGAAGCTGAGAAGTTTATTGCAGTATCGAAGACCGCCATTGCCGACATGAATGACCCTAAACCTCTTTCCGAATGGGAAAAAGAATACATTTTAAAGAAAAATGACGCTAAGTTTTTGTTGGATTATATAAATAAACTTTTAAAATTAGGCAAACCAGTTACACAACTTTTTGACGAATATTTGGCATTACTTCCAAATGACCAACGTGCATCAAATGAGATTATAGAAATTTATCAGAAAGAAAGCCGTAACATAACTATAAATTCATTGGCATTTAAAAATTTAGAGGATAATAAAACTTTGTTATTTCCTAAACTGTACGGATATGTTTATGTGTTCATGATGGGTGCAATTGACAATTCATTTCGAGAAGCTTGTAAAAGCAAGAATGAAAAGTTGTTACAACAAGTTGTAGATGCTAACGAGAAACTTCCGAAAACACCGCAGACCAAACAAAAAGAAGAGTTGTTCATGAATTATTACAAGAAAATAAACGATTTAGATAAATATATCAGCCACGCTACCATTTATTGTGACGCTTCATTGATGACCATTACTTCCGACTCAATAGCAAAAACTGATAAGAAAGTACTACAGTCATTTGAGACGCAACGAAACGTCTTGAAAGGAAAAATAGATTCTACTCAGTTGGCACAACTCACAAATGGTATGGCACATTCCACACGTGACAAATATAGTCAAGCATTAAATAGTGTAGCGTGGGACTTTTTTGAAAGAGTAGCAGACACAAAAGCTCTTGAAAATGCATTAAGATGGTCAAAACGTTCACTAGAAATTTATCCTGACAATCATATGTCTATAGACACATATGCTAACTTACTTTATAAACTTGGACGAAATGAAGATGCTATAACAAAAGAAACAGAAGCTTTGAATTTGGCGAAAAATACAAAATCTGACACGAAAGTATATGAGGAAACCATCAAAAAAATGAATTCAGGAATAAAAACTTGGAAATAACCCCTTGCTGCCACACGAATTTCATCGTGTGGCAAGTAGATAAAGAAATATGAATTCAGTAGTCCAATTGATTATGCAGGAGAAAAGGTTTAAAGGATATTGTGTTGATTTATAGTTATTGCCACACGATGCAATTCGTGCAGCAGCGGGTGGATCATTATAATTGAGACAGACAACATGAAAATTAAAGTACCATATTGGATAAAGATATTTTGGATAATTGCATTACCAGGATTATTAATCTTTGCGAATCAGATTTCTTATGAAATTTTATACTTGAACTATAAAATTGTACCTTTTATGTTCGGACTTAATCATATTGATGCAAATCCGACACTAGGTATCTTTATGATTTTTTCATACTTCGCATCGATTCTTTGGATTATGATTTATACTATTTGGATGGTTCTTATTTTAAAAGAAAGGAAGAAACCCTTTGTATCATGGATTTACATTTCAACAGTTTTAATCGTATTGTATATTAATTTGCTTGATCCCTTATTACGTCTTATTTTGTGACCCCTTGCTGCCACTCGCTGTTGCGCTTTTGTAAAATATTCAAATACAAACTAATACTCGGCTGAATTTCATGAAGAAATTCAGCCGATTTAGTTCTGTATAAAATGAAAAATTGTTTCAAACAAAATCTATATTCCAAGTAACTAAATCTAGTATTGTTTGAAATTCAGTTGATATTTCACGAAACAACATCGATTCATCACCTTTCCGACGAAAACAAGCATGTTTCCAACGATAACAAGCATGTATTGGAACAAAACAAGCATGTTTCCGACCAAAACAAACATGTATTGGAGTAAAACAAGCATGTTTCCAACTAAAATAAACATGTATTGGAGTAAAACATCCATGTTTCCGACAAAAACATCCTTGTATCCAACGAAAACAAGCATGTATCAGAGTAAAACATCCATGTTTCCAACGAAAACAAGCATGTATAGGAAGAAAACTAATTGGAATCGGTCGGATTGCAACAGAATTCCATTTTTTATCCCAATTTCAGGAAATTGTAAGCACAATTATTTTTGCTAAAAAAGCCAACAAACAGCGTTCGATATTTGTTATACTTAGTACATAGGAATGAATAGTCATTATATAAGTTATGATATTTTTTTTAGTTTCTATTGATTTTATTTTAGACCCCCAAACCCCCAACTGGGGGCTTAAGAGTGAAATTAACAAGCAATTATAGGTGAAGATAAATATACGATACTGTGTCTATAAGTCCCCAGTTGGGGTTTGGGGGTCAATAAAATTCCAACTTATATAAGCTCTAATCATTAAAGAAAAGGAGGTAAACCATGACACCATCAAAGTCTTTTGCAATTTCAATTAGTCGCCAGTTAGGTGCCGGAGGTGCTTTTGTTGGTCAGCAGCTTGCCAGTAAGCTGAATATCTTTTTTGCCGACCGTGACATCCTCCGCGAAGCAGCCCATCGACTTTCAACATTTGAAACAAACCTTGAATCGCGCGAGGAAAGAATTCTTTCGTTCTGGCATTCGTTTATGAAATCGCTACCCCAAACCGATGTTATTACTGTGCCTTCAGTAGCTCCGACGTTGGAGTACACCGATCAGGAATTATTCGATGCGGAAGATGAAATTATCAGAAAAATCGTTCATGAACATCCTACTGTAATTTTAGGCCGTTGCGGGCATTACATTTTACGTAATGAAATGAAACATATCAGTGTTTTCTTACATGCTGATAAGGAATTCAGAATTAAACGGATTCAGGAGTTATACAATGTACAGAACGATGAGGCAACGGAAATGGTTGAAAAATCAGACAAAGAAAGAGCTGCTTACTGTAAAACGTTTACGCATAAGGAATGGATGAATGCCTCGAATTATGATCTGTCGATTGACACCGGTAAAATTCCGTTGGAACAAGCCGTTGAGTTGATTTTGAAGTATATCGAACTTCGTCCCTGATTTGATTTAGATTCTCACTTCCACACCCTGTTCTTTCAGGTACGATTTCAGCTCGGGGATTCCGATTTCTTTGTAGTGGAAAATACTGGCTGCAAGGGCTGCATCAGCTTTTCCTTCGTCGAAAACAGTAACGAAATGCTCCATCGTTCCTGCGCCACCACTGGCTATAACGGGTACATTTACTGCTTCGGAAACAGCACGGGTAATGTCTAACGCAAAACCGTCTTTTGTGCCGTCGTTGTTCATCGAAGTAAGCAGAATTTCGCCTGCACCAAGTGCCACAGCCTGTTTAGCCCATTCCACCGTTTTTATGTCGGTAGGAATACGACCGCCATTCAGAAAAACGTACCATTCGCCATCAATAAATTTTGTATCGATGGCCAATACCACACACTGACTGCCAAACTGCGCTGCCAGATCACTGATTAATTGTGGATTGCGAACGGCAGAAGTGTTTACCGAAATTTTATCGGCACCACAAGCCAGCAACACCGACACATCTTCCACACTTGAAATTCCACCACCCACGGTAAATGGAATATTAATGTGTTTGGCAATGCGTGTTACCAGCTCCGAAAGGGTTTTACGCTTTTCGTTGGTGGCGGTAATGTCCAGAAACACCAGTTCGTCGGCACCCATTTGAGCGTACAATGCACCCAATTCAACAGGATCACCCACATCGGTGATATTGAGAAAATTTATACCTTTAACGGTTTTACCGTTTTTGATATCCAGACAGGGAATAATTCGTTTTGCAAGCATATAGTAAGCCCCCTAACCCCCTAAAGGGGGATTTTTTGATATTTTATTAAATAGTTTTGTACGTTGATTCAGAAATTTTCACCCTTCTAAATTCCCCCTTTAGGGGGTTAGGGGGCAACTTTCATCGCCGTTTTTTCTTCATTCCATTCTCCCAGAGTCACATTCGCTACTTTATTGACCAGACTTTTATCATATGGACGTTCAGCTTTTACGTAATTAGCCGTAAAACCAACCATATTCTCCCCATTGTGTCGGCTTTCCCAAAGTACCGGCCAGGTGTTACCGCGCTGACTTTCGTAAAATGCCTTTGTTTTCTTGTCAGACAAAGCATGAAGCACATCGCTGCGGTGTTTCCGCACTTTCAAATCGACCACATGTTCCATTTCAAGCATCTTAGTTCCGGCGCGTTCGGAATAAGTGAAAACATGCAGCTGCGAAATATCCAGTGAATCAATAAAGTGGCAGGATTCTTCGAACAATTCGTCCGTTTCGCCACGAACCCCCACAATTACATCCACACCGATAAAAGCATCAGGCATTAATTGTTTGATTTTTGATACTTTATGAGCAAAAAGTTCGCGGTCGTACTTTCGGCGCATGATTTTCAGCACTTCGTTTGTTCCCGATTGAAGCGGAATATGAAAATGAGGCATAAAGCGTTTTCCGGTTGCAATGTATTCAATAATTTCGTCAGTAAGCAGGTTTGGCTCAACTGATGAAATGCGGAAACGAACATCAGCCTCAATATTATCAAGTGCTCTCACCAAATCGAAAAAAGATTCGTTGGTTGATTTTCCGAAATCGCCGATATTCACACCCGAAAGTACAATCTCCTTTGCTCCGTCATGAATAGCTTCCTCAGCCATAGCAAGGGTTTCGGGAATGGTGGCATTGCGGCTACGACCACGCGCAAAGGGAATGGTGCAATACGTACAGAAATAATCGCAGCCGTCCTGAACTTTGAGAAAATAACGGGTACGATCGTCGCGCGAACAGGAAGGTTTGAATTCTCTTATCCGCTTTATTTCTTCGCGGTGAACTTCTGCTTTTTCGCCATTTTCAAGCTTACGCAAATGATCCAGAATGCTGAATTTCTCGTTAGCGCCAAGTACCAGATCAACACCATCAATAGAAGCAATTTCATCGGGTTTAAGCTGTGCATAGCAGCCTGTTACCACCATCACTGCATTAGGGTGCAATCGGTTCAGACGGCTTATTGCCTGTCGGCATTTATGATCAGCTGTATCGGTAACCGAGCAGGTATTGATTACGCAAACATCCGCCTGTTCGCCGGGTCGTACTTTACTGAAACCTTCGTCAGTCATTTGTT
>CAIQOG010000041.1 GCA_903873355.1 uncultured Bacteroidales bacterium | reverse complement strand
CCTTCGAGCAGGTAATTGCTGCTGTAAACGCCACATGCCATCCCTTTCGATTTGATGTAACCGATCACAGATGACTGGTATTTTTCAGGGACAAGTCCAAAACAGAGCGCATACAGATTGGCATGCAACGAAGCATGGGAAGAACCGATGCCGTCCATGTAGATTCCATGCTCCTTATCAAAAAAATATTGGTTGAAGGCTATCCTTGCAGACTTTGCTTTTTGATCAAACATATCTGCGTCCGATTGTTTTCCAACAGACTTGGACATTTCCGACATACAGACCAATGACCGAAAATAAAAGGCATTTACAACTGTATTAAAATCCTGAAAATCATAATTATCGGTTTCTCCCCCCGAACCGCTCCCCATGTTCCCGTGAGGCCAGTCAACGATATCTCTTAATTCTTTGCCGTTGAAATGGATGGAATTTAGAAACTCCTTTGTCTGGAGTCCGGTACGAGTACTGATCAAACCGTTTCCTGTTTCGAGGGCCATCATGGTCTTGGCTTTAAGATCATCATAATAAGTACGGATTACTTCCGTATTTCCGGTGTTCCAGTAATCGGACCATGCCATAAAAATGCTGTGAGATATCCATTCCGTTGGCCAGGTCGCGTGATAAATCAGATTTTCGAGACTGTAGCGGGCTATCGCAAATTCGCGGTCGATGGCATAATGGCACAACTGTTGGATGTAGCAATCTGCTTCATACATCATTCGCTCACGTTCACTGTTGGCATAGTCACCATTAAAGGTGTTGGCGATTGTGGAATATTTGCACAAATTATAAATCGAGTTCAACCGGTCATCAGAACATGAAAAGCTGGAAGCCTGATCGTTATACAGGCAATAAAGAGCTTTTTGTACTATTTCATGTACCTGAATATTTTCATCGTTGCACTTTAGCTCGCAAAACCTGAATGGAATTACTTCCGGCATTTCTAAAGGCATTACCTGACTGTGTGGATATTTTGCAACAAAGCGAGGTATTTCAAGTGAATAATCATGTCTGCCTGGCTTTATTGTTAAAGGATAAGTCCTGAAAATAACCCCGCCTCCGGGTTTCTGGTCAATGGAGTCTCCGACCGCCTTTTCCCCAATATTTATTTCCAGAATTTTTTGCTGCTCTCTGTCATTTTTCGGATTCCAGGTCAGGTTTAGTTCTAAAGTTGAGAAGGCCGATTTTTCGAAATCGTAAAAACGGATCCCATTAGTTCTTACAATTCGTTTTACCGGTTTGACAGAATGATAAATAATTGGATGACGGTTTTCGAAAGTCCAGGATTCATCTCCTCCTTCTCCCATTAATTTGACCCATTTGCTTTCACCTGGCCATTTTCTGGTTGAATTTAAATCTGAGGTATTCAACTTTTGAACAACGCTCCATGCCGATTCACCCCCCAATTTATTCACGATTTTGACAGTCCACCAATAGGAGGCATTCGAAGAAAGCGGTTTGCCGGCATATTTGATGTTGATCGACTGGCTGGATGAAACAAAGCCTGAATTCCACATATCAGGCGTCTCCTTTTTCAATGATTCAGGTGATGAAGCTAACAAGATTTTGTAAGCTTTCTGAAAAT
>CAIQOG010000040.1 GCA_903873355.1 uncultured Bacteroidales bacterium | reverse complement strand
CGGGAATTTTTTCCAATTCCTTTACCACTTCTTTGTACATTGAGCCACGCTCCAGCGTGATGCCAATGTAGGCACACATTTGGAAACCCAGCATTTTGGGGTTTACCGTGTAGCCCGAACCGGTAATTACATCGATATCTATCAGGCGCTGAACACGTTGGTGAATGGCAGCGCGCGATACGCCACACATTTCGGCCACATCCTTAAATGGCATCCGGGCATTCTGAGTGATAATCTGCAAAATCTTGCGGTCGAGCTGATCTATTTTTTCCATAACTTGTAGATTTAATTTGTCATTTAGGCAGCAAAAGTACATATTTTATATGAAAAGCGAAATAAATCTGCTACTATTTTGTTCAAATATTGTACTTATGAAAGACTTTTGTTTTAATTTCCTGGCTATTTGACAAAAAAAGCCGGAGTGAAATCACACCGGCTTCAATTTATATATGCAAAAATCTATCGTCTTTGTTGCATTTGTTGTTGCATCTGTTGCATTTGCTCCGGAGTTAATTGTTGTTGAGCCGGTTGTTTTTCAATTGAAAGAAGTTCAACTTCGAAAATCAATGCAGAGAAAGGTTTGATTTTACCACGGTCGGCAGCTCCATAAGCTAATTGTTGAGGAACCCACACTTTATATTTCGAACCAACTGGCATAAGTTTCAATGCTTCTGTCCAGCCTTTAATTACTTGATTTACTGGAAATACTGCAGGCTCTTTGCGTTGAATTGAACTGTCAAAAACGGTATCGTTAATCAATGTTCCGTGATAATGAACTTTTACACGGTCATTATCAGTAGGAATTGCACCTGTACCTTTTTTGATTACCTGATATTGAAGACCGCTTGCTGTAGTTATTACACCTGGTTTTTTAGCATTTTCAGCAAGGAATTTTATACCGGCTTCTTTGTTAGCTCCGTATAATTTTTCCATTTTTTTATCCTGTAGTGCAGTCATAGTTTTTTGAAGATATTCCTGACCATCTTTAACTGTCATTTGAACTTTTGAACCTCTCAAACCGTTTACTAAACCTTGTTTAATGATTTTGATATCAACTTTCAATGTAGAATCTCCCATCAAACCTGTTTTGTTCTGTTCTTTCAAAGCAGTTCCGATTTTAGTTCCAAGTTCGGCCAGTTCTGTGTTTTCTTTTTCAACTTTACCCTTCATACCTTCGTTAACTCCGGCCATAAGCTGTTCAATCGCTTTTTTGGCAGAATCGCCTTTGATATAATAGTTTTTGATTCCATCTCCGTTGGCAAGACCAAAGGCATAGTTCAAACTGTCGTTCTGAGTTTTCAGTGTAGGCAAGCTTACTTTATTACTGTTACACGAAGTAAATGCTACTGCGGCTACCAATACCACCGCCAGAATTATATTTAGTTTTTTCATTTTCTATATTTGTTAATTTGTTAAACAATTATTTAGCTGGTTGAGGTGCTTGTTGTGGAGCGGCAGCAGGAGCAGCGGTAGGTTGTGGCATTCTTTCCTGTTGAATTTTCATCATGGTTTTCTGGATAAACTCCTGAGCTTGTTTTGGAGTCATTCCTTTATCATAACCATTCAAAGCATTTACCAAGCCCTGTTTAATCAGTTTTTCGTTGAATTTAAGTGTTGAGTCACCCATTAATCCTTTGGCTTTTTGCTGTTTCAGAGAGTTTCCGATTTCCAAACCTAATTTGTACATCTCACCTTTATTTGTTCCTTTGTAAGCCTTATCCAATGCTTTCATAAGAGCAATAATCGGTTTGCTTGAAGAGTCCGTCTTCAGGTAATAGTTTTTAATACCATCCCCATTAACTAAGCCGAGCGTATAGTTCAAGCTGTCGTTTTGAGTTTTCAGCGTAATTTTCTTTGCATCATATTTATTGCACGATGCAAGCATTAAAATGGCAACCAGAGTTACCAACGATAAAATACTTTGTTTTTTCATTTGATTTTCAATTTATTAATTTCTAATATATAATGCTAAACATTTTATTTTTTGGCTTTCTTTGCCGCCGGTTTGGCAGCTTTTGGTTGTTGCACTTCTTTCAACTCAACTTTAGGAGCTGATTCTTTGAATTTTTTTATATCCAACAATTCTACTTCAAAAATCAGGGTAGAAAATGCAGGTATCGGTCCGCTTCCTTTTTCACCGTAACCAAGATTATATGGAATCACAAATTTATATTTTGACCCAACTGACATTAACTGTACTCCTTCAGTCCAACCCGGAATAACCTGATTCAATGGGAAAGAGATCGGTTCGCCACGGTCGATTGAACTATCAAATTTAGTGCCATCAACCAATGTTCCGGTATAATGCACTTTTACTGTATCTGTTGCAGCAGGTTTTGGACCATCTTTTGCCACAAGAACCTGATATTGCAATCCGCTGGCAGTAGTTACAACGCCATCTTTGGTTTTGTTATCGGTTAGAAATTTTTCACCAACAGATTTTTTTGCTTCTGAATCTTTTGTCTGAGCTTTAGTAATATAGTTTTTGAAAAATTCCATTGCAACTTCTGGTTTCATTAGAGCTGAATCACCTTTCATAGCTGTGTTGAAACCTTTAATAATCAAATCGATATTTGATTTTCCTCCGGGAATTCCTTTCAGATTTTTTGCAAAATCTGTTCCGACATTGATACCTAATGCATAACTCATTGAGTCAACATCATTTGTAAATACTTTTACCGGTGCTGCTACAGGAGCTGCTTTTTTAGCTTTCGCTTTGAATAATTGTGCATCAGCCGAAGCAAAAATCATGCTTACAGCTGCAAGAATTAGAATTGTCTTTTTCATTTTTATACTTGTTATTTTTAGATTTTATTAAATAATGTTCAGTAGTTCAACTTCAAATATCAAAGTAGAATGTGGAGCGATAGACTGACCTGCACCCTGAGCGCCATAAGCCAGATCGGAAGGAATAACCAGTTTCCATTTTGAACCAACCGGCATCAACTGTAATGCTTCAACCCAACCGCTGATTACCTGGGTTACACCGAATGTGGCAGGTTCGCCACGGCTAACTGAGCTATCGAAAACTGTTCCGTCGATTAATGATCCATGATAATGTACTGATACAGAATCGGATGCTTTTGGAATTGATCCTGTTCCTTTGGTTATGACTTCGTATTGTAATCCACTTGCAAGTGTAACGACTTCCGGGCGTTTTGCATTTTCTGCTAAAAAGGCTTTGCCTTCACTTTTGGCTGCTTCACCTACTTTTTCCTGTAGAGCCTGAAAAAAATCATTAATAACTGTTTGAGCCTCCTGATAACTGATTTCAGGTGCATTTTGTTCCATCACATCCTGAATTCCTTTGGCCAGTTTGGCATAATCCAATGCTGCGACACCACTACCTAACAAATTGTTGCCCAGGCTTAAACCTAAAGCATAACTAACTTTCTCCATAAATATAAAAGCCCCCTATCCCCTTAAAGGAAACATATTTAGTTTATATTCTCTTCTTAAATCCCCCTTCAGGGGTAAGGGGTTTTAAAAAAAACGTTGCAAAGATAGCTGATTTGTTGAATAATAGCGTGTTAATAATTCAAAATTATCGG
>CAIQOG010000039.1 GCA_903873355.1 uncultured Bacteroidales bacterium | reverse complement strand
CTTTAACTGTACATGCAAACTATTGCCATTGTATAAGTATAAAACGGATGGATTTAATTGATGGTTCTGATCAATAATTTGTCCTTTATTTTCGATAAAGCCATATTGTGAAGATATGGATTTTTTTATACCCGTAGCAAACGTGATTGTTACAGAAATAAACGAACAGAAAAAAAATAGCTTATTCATTTTCAATATAGGTGACACAACACTAGATGAGGTTCAATAAACACTATTGACAGATATACATTATTATTCTTATTGAATTAGGATACTAGCATTTACAGTTGATGTTGCCGGTGTAAAATATAGGTTTAGGTTTAGAATACCGCCAGCACAATCATTTATGTATATTGATCTAACGAAAGAACCCGCACAAGAACTTGGGTCGCCAACTTTATCTGTTGTACCTGAATGTACAATAACCTGAAATACTTCTAACAAAGAACAAGAAAGTGAAGGTGTTGTGGTTAATGTACCTGATGAAGAAGGACCTGCAGGTATAGAATTTCCGGTTGAAGAAGTGATACTACAACAGTTTGTTAAACCGAAAAAATCTAATGTTACAGAACAACTTGAATTATTCACATAATCTAAATCAGTTTGTGCTAATAGTTTTGAGGGTATTCCCAATCCAATCAGGAACATAGCCAATAATAGCGTTAAACTTTTCATGTGGTTATTTATTTGTTACTCAATGATAATACAATATATTGAATTATCAAAACTGAGTATTTATTAGTCACCCCCATTCGCGCATTCTGTGAACGGTTAGAAATTCTAAACCAGCCGCAATGTCTCGATAAAACTCGACAAGACAAAGCTTGAACAAGGTCAGTTCGAGCCTGTCGAGAACGGTTAGTAATTCTAAATATTTCCTGAAATACCAGCCCCAATGCCTCGATAAACTTGACATGACACCGATGGAATAGCAAACTAAAAACCATCAACCGACAACTGATAACAAAAAGCTAAGCCCCGCTGAATCATATCCAACAGGGCTTTTGCTTTACCTAACCTATGAAAATTACAATTTTTCTAATTTCAATTGTTTGCTTATGAATATTCTATCGGTCATTCCGAACCTGCCTGTCCGGTAGGCAGGCTTGTTTCGGAATCTCTAATTGCAGATGCTGAAACGAGTTCAGCATGACATGCAATTTCAATCTTACTTAATTTTGATGCTTGTTTTATGCTCTTTAACCTCTGTTTTAGGCAATTGAAGTGTTAAAATACCATTTGCCAATTCGGCATTGATGTTTGTTTTATCAACGTTTTCGGGCAAAGTAAATGAGCGTGAGAACGATCCGAAGAAATTCTCCACCAAATGGAATTTATCTTCTTTATTTTCATTGTTGAATTTGCGTTCGCCACTGATAGTGAGCACATCTGTATCCATATCAATTTTCACTTCTTCCTTTTTTAGTCCCGGAAGTGAAACATGAATTTCGAAGTTTTTTTCGGTTTCTACCACATCAACACGAGGAGTAAAAAATACATTGCGTTCGAATTTTCCTACCGAATCGTTAAAAAAATTATCGAACAAGTTCATCATTTGTGATGGAATTACTGAATCCCTCAATAATTCTCTGCTGGGTTTAAATTTTATCAAAGTCATATTATTTTTTGTTTTGTTCAGAGGTTTCATCAATCATTATTCCACCAAAAATAAAACGACAAAAAGGCGCGAAAGTGTTGACTACGAAGGTTTTTAGAAGATTTTAAAAGACAATATTTCTGCTTATTTCAATCTTGGGAGTATTTCACCTGAAATTTTTTCAGCAATCTGAATGCTTATTTCTCGAGTGAGGTCTTCTTTGGATAGCAGTTTCCTTTTAATAACAGTGAACTGATTTCGCCATTCTTCATTTGGCGGTGGTAGGTAATTTCCGGTTGGCAACTCGGGATACAGATTATTGATATTGCCATCGTAGCTCAACAAATGTTGTTCGTCTTTTTTCTCCACTTCAACTTCATCACTAAATAATACTTTTCCATCACTTGCCTGAATATACTGATAAGTCATTTTAAATTTAAGCGAGCGCGATTCATACGTATCATCGTAAGTGGTTTTACGAAACTTGCTGATATAATTATTGGTATTGGTAATGGGATTTAAAACAGCTTCGGTAAATGCTTCGTATGCCTCGCGAACAATTTTTTTAAAGGGAGTAACCGTTTCCGAGTCGGTAACCAATTGCAAAATCAATACATATCGATAGCCAAAATTACGAGCAGCTTCTGCAGCTTTTTGTGGGTCGCTTATATTACTCCAACCACGCGATTCGAGGTTCTTATGAAACTCATCTGAATTTGAAATGCGTACATAAGGATTGTTTTTCTTTTCTAATTTCTTACTCAGCAATAAATTGATTTGACTTTCATCACCGGCATTTTTGGTTTGGTTTAAAACCGGGAAAACCGCCAAGGTTATGGTTGCGCTTTCTTTGGCAATATTGCGTTGCTTTTCCGAGTCTTTATAATGATCGTCAATTTCCAGAATCCTGTCGAAACTAATATTGGCATCTTTAAATTGT
>CAIQOG010000038.1 GCA_903873355.1 uncultured Bacteroidales bacterium | reverse complement strand
CTTTATTCTGATCCAGATAGATTGGAATTTCGGGTAGTGTGTGCAAATATTCGTACCTGATATTTGACCTTTCGGCAACATTATGGAAACTTTTGAAGATTTCCTCCAGAAATTTCACAGCATCGGTGAGTTGAAGGTTTAGCTTTTGTTTGTTATTCTGAAGTTTGCGGAATTCCATAAGCTGGTCAATTAACCGTAGCAGATGAGCTGTATTCTTTTCCAGATCGCCCACCAAATGTTGTAGTGGGTCAGTCATTTTTCCTCTGAGTTCGTTCAAGGTGTCCACGCTTCCTTTAATAAGGGTTAGCGGAGTGCGGAATTCATGACTGATATTGGTGAAAAAGCGAAGTTTATAATCGGTCAACTGACGTTCTACAACTACTGCATTATTCAAATTATTAAACTTCAGCACCAGCTTGAAAGTGAAATATCCCGCAGCTGAAAGTAGCAATAGATAAATCAGGTAAGCCAACGGAGATAACCAAAACGGTGGTGAAATTACAATCTCCAGTGTTGTGGGTTCGTTATCCCAGACTCCTTCGCTGTTCATCCCTTTCACCATAAAGGTATAATGACCCGGAGGTACATTCCTGTAAGTCGCCGTAGTAAGATTGCCTGAGGGGTTCCAGCGCTTTTCATAGTTTTCCAGCATAAACATAAACTGATTGGCATTAGGATCCCTGAAATTCAGTTTAGAAAACTCGATATGGAAAACTTTATCGGATGCTTTAAGCGTAATCTTTTTGGCAAGTGTTACCGATTGTTTGAGTGGAGCTTTTCTCTCATCAATCTTTGCTTCCTGATCAAAAATGAAGAATCCGGTAAGCAGTACCTTGTTGTTTTCTTTTAGGGTTTGTCCTATTTTGGCCGGATTAAAATAGTAAAATCCGTTTTGGCTGCCCCAAAGCATTCTTCCATCCTGACATGTCAGACAAGCTGCTTCGGAAAATATATTGGACGAAAAATCGTCGGAAAATTTAAAAAATTGAAACAGATTGGTTTTTGGATTAAATTTATGCAATCCGCTTTCGGTGCTTATCCACATATTTCCTGTTTTATCTTCCTGAATAGCCGAGATGTTATCGTTGGTCATGCCCTGTTGATTGCTGTACACCTTGAAGATTCCGTTTCCGTCCGGTCCTTCACCCAGAAACTTATTAAGCCCTCCTCCTGCAGTACCCAACCAGATTGCAGCTTTTGAATCCTGAAAGATAGCACGTACTTCGGGATTACTCAGACAGTTTTCACTTTCAACATTATAGGTATAACGTTTATAAGCTTTCGGATTAGCTAACAGTTTGTCGGGGTTAAACCTTAGTACCCCACCGGTTGTTCCCACCCAAAAATCGCCATCTTTTGACATGAAAACCACATGCTGATAACTTAACCATTCATCTTTGTTGAAAAAAGTGCGAAAACCATCTGTGCCCTGAGGATTGACTTTTACACAAAGTCCTCCACCAAATGTAGCAACCCAAAGACGGTTTTTTTGATCTTTAATTAATGAAAAGACAGTATTAAAACTTAAACTGCCAGGATTGGTGGTGTTTTTATAGGAAATAGCACCTGACATTTCCCCTTTTGGTAATTCAATGATTCCGTTTCGTTTGGTTGCCAACCATATTGCCCCGGACTTATCCTGAAACATATTGTACACGCCCGGACCATTTTCAAAAACGGTCTTTTTAATATTTAAACCGGAATCGTATTTATACAAATTACCTGCTTTTGTTGATACCCAGATATTGTGATGGCTATCTTCCAAAAATGCCCTTACAACATTGCCATTGATTATTATTTTATCAGGATCGGGATAGATTAATTCAACGTTTCGGTTGGCAAATGAGAGTTTGTTTACCCCCATATTTTCAGTTCCAATCCAGATATTATCATTTCGGTCAAGAATCATTGACAATAAATAATTGGATGCAAGTCCTTTGGTGTTCTTGACAGATTTATAATGACTTATGTTTCCGGATGCTGTATTGTAGCAGAAAAGTCCGTTACCATAAGTTGCAATCCAAACATTACCGTATTTATCTCCCAAAAACTGATAACGTTCCTGATCAATCAGAGCCAGCAACGCTGGAGGGATGACATTAATTTTTAAGGTTTTTCCTCCTGTAGGACTCAGTTTCCAAAGGTTTCCGGAGAAATTATAAGTCCATACATTCCCAAACCGATCAGTTTGGAAATATGATTTTCCTGAAATCTGTTCACCATAAAAAACGTCCGATGTTGAAAACTGGCCAGAAATGCTGTTATACACAAATACACCATTTTCATTGGTAGAAATCAGGATTTTGTCTTTTCCAAGGGTGGCAGTTTGAAGAACAGTAGAGTTAGTTAATGATGCAGAGGTTTCAAAAGTTTTGGTTGCAGGATTGTAAACTACCACTTTAGCTTTTACCGAAATTAAATAAACCTTTCCGTTTAATTCGTAGGCCTTTATAAATCCCGAATTATCTTTTATCTGCTGTTTCAGTTCAGTAACCGTATTGTTTTTGTACAAAACAACTCCCTTTGATGTTAATATCCATGTGTTAAGCGAACTGTCCTGAAAAATATCGAGAACATTGTTCGATGGGAGTTTGGTGGATTTTAGCGTATCGTTGAAAATTACCGACGAAACTCTGGTATTATCAAATGAGATTTTTGCACATCCGGAAGCTACACTTCCCAACCAAATATTTTTTTCGCGGTCTTCGTAGTAGAAGTTGTGTTTAGCTGATTTATATGCTTTATCCTTGTAGAGATCG
>CAIQOG010000037.1 GCA_903873355.1 uncultured Bacteroidales bacterium | reverse complement strand
CTTACACCGACTTACACCAAGTTGGTGTTTTTTATTGTCCAATTTTGCAGCATGAAACAAACAGTATACCGGCCGGCTACTGGGAGTTCAAAATTCAAAAAAAACAATTCAAATTATGGAAACAAAATTTCAACCAACAAACGAAACTCCTTTAGCTGCATTATCAATTGGCCAGTTCAAAGAACTATTAAATGGAATGATTAAACCAATGCCGGTTCAACTTCCTAAGAATAAAGAAGACTTTCCGGAAACCTTTGGCAAAGCTATTTGCAGTGAACTGACCGGATATGCTGTAAATACAATCAGTAAAATGATTTGTGAAAGGAAAATTCCTTTCTACAAGAAAAATGCAAAGGTTATTTTCAAACGGGAAGAAATTAAGGAGTGGTTGTTGTCGAATCGGGTTCAAACTTCTGAGGAATACATTGAACAAAAAGAAAACGAACTCTATAATAGAAGGAGGAAATAACTATGATCTACTATGACAGTCACGAGGTTATTACACTTCGAAAGCTGATTGAGGGCAAGAGAAAGTATCTACCGGCTATCAAGAGTGAGTTTTCCTATCAGCAAACTCAAAAAGAAATTCTTTTTCTTGAAAATGATATTCTGCCGATAGTTTTACGAAACACCAATATCATTCATGCTGAATTCGGGAAATATGCAATTCGAGGTTTTGATACTGCTTTAAAATATCACTGCAACGGGCTGTTGCTGTATCAGCCGATTGATGAGCAGTATTCAGATCACCCGATTATTGGGATTCTCAATTTGCGAGCGAATCAAGCCTTTGGAACTTTTGGTGCTATGAACATCTTTGTGGACAATATGGATGGTATGGGTGCCAAGGTTGAACCGATTAATTTACTTCTAAACGATCTTATGTAATGGAAACTACTTTTAATTTTGAACCGGAACAAACTGAATTATCAAAATTCCATGTTCATGCTAATGATATTATCCCTATGAATGAAGCTGTTATTTGTCAGGGCGACACTCGCCTCTTTTCGCTCGGTGATATTAGTGTTATCACCGGGCAGCCTAAAAGCAGAAAGACTTTTTTAGTCAGCGGACTGATTGCAGCCTATTTGTCTGAAAATGGGTATATGGGACTTTCCAGTTCAACTATGGGCAATGTATTGTTTATTGATACAGAACAAAGCCGGTCGCATGTATTGCTTGTTTCAAGAAGGATTTTCAGAATACTAAACTGGGACTTTGAAGATAAGCATTACAATGATTTACGGATTTTATCTTTGCGTGAATTGGGAGCTCTTGAGCGACTAAAAGTAACGGAGAAAGCTATAAATGAATATCGTCCGAAGTTAGTTATTATTGATGGCTTTGCCGATTTACTGCGTGATACTAATTCATTGGAAGAAAGCACCCAAAGGGTGTCTGACTTAATGCGGATTAGCTCTGAATACAAATGCCATATTTGCTCCGTGGTACATACCAATCCGAATAGTGAGAAAATGCGTGGTCATGTTGGGAGTGAATTACAACGGAAAGCGGAAAGTGTATTACTTGTTACCAAAGCGGATGAAATTACAACTGTTTCGCCTCAATTTTGCAGAAACTTAGAATTCAAAAAACTCAGTTTCAGAATTGACAATAATGGTTTGCCGGTGGCATGTGATTACGTTCCTTCTGTTGATGACAATAATCGTATTTTGTATGAATCTATTTTTATGTCTGTTGAAAAGATGACTTATGCCGGGTTAAAGAATGAGGTTAAAAGACGATTAAATATAAAGGATACTGCTGCTGAAAACAGGATAAAAAAAGGTGTTGAAGCTGACATTTTAGTTAAAGATAAGAATTCTATCTACACGCTTAAATATGAGGAAGATACTGATGAAATGCCGTACTGAAATCCACCCCACCCCACCCCGCCTCCTATATGAAGTGAGGTGGGGTGGGGTGCAATTTTCAGGCAAAAAAATACAACTAAATATCAGGACAAAAACTGTAAACAAATTTCAGGACGATGCATGACAAAATAAACGGATTTTGCTCCATTTAGAAGATTAATTTCCACTCGAAAAGATAGCAGTCCGTTTACCCTAAACATTGGTTGAATTATTCCGCTTTGCTTCATTTCAACTCTACTGTTTAGCACTCAACTTCTATCCTTTCAATAGGTGGACAAAAGTCATTACACATGGAATCTTTTGAATAAAAAGAATCCAAGAGTAATGTTTAGTTATAGATTTGGTAATTGGTTATTTACAGATTACTTTTTGTTTTTTACTTTTTGGAATTGGCTGTTCAATTAGAATTCACAAATTCCTTTATTAACTTTTGGGTTGCAATAACCCGCTATACTATCAGGTTAATCGCCCACCTGATTTTATCTAATGTTGGGCGTAGTATACAATTATGAAAGCAGATTATGAAATATTAAATTCAAAGAAGTTTCCAATTTTATGGAGAAAGAAAGACGAAGAACTGACTGACAGCTGTATGTTTTGTGGCAAGAGACACACTCATGCTAAATCTGAAGGTCATAGGAACGTTCATTGTAGAAATGTGATTGATCGGAACGGAAACGTCATATCAAAGCTACAGGGCTTTATTTTATCCGACGGAACGCATGTATTGCCCAGGGATGGCTATATTCTCCGGGAGTATTAAACAGTCAATTTAAACAGTATCAAATATGTGTATACACATTTGCTTATACTAAACAGTCATTACACATGCACGCTTTTGAATAAAAAGTGTGCAAGAGTAATGCTTCTTTGTTGGTTGTTGATATGTCATATATCAACAATACAAATCAAATCTCTCTCCTATTCTATCCAATTACTCTCAATTACCGCCCAATCCGGTTTGAATTCAAAACCTATTCAATTCAGACTAATTCAAACCAGTACTTTCCAATTTAATTGAAAGCCTAAAGGCAAAATTGCCACACTCAGGTGTGATCGTTTTTGAGGAGTGAGTCTGTTTGTCTGTCAGTTTTTGTTATTACACAAAAAAAACGTTTGAAATCTGCGTCCGCACATTTCAACTTGTTAATAAAGTGCTTAAAAAGTCATTGGTCACACGTGCGTGTGATAGTTTTTGAGGGCGCGCGCAGTTTTCTGCGCTGTTTATATGTGCTCTGAATGGCTTCTACGCTGTATGTGATGCGATTTGCGCCACTTTCTTTTCTTTTCCTTGAATTGTTTTCTTCCTTGTAAATTGTCACTTAAAACGTGTAATCTCTCAAGCATATTACATAAATTAAGAATCTCCAAGTGGAACTTTCATTGAGGGCGTTGCGTGGTCATACGACGGAAAAAGGGAAAATTCTTTCCCTTTAAATCCTTTTAGTTTTTGATAATCAGAGAGTTGAAAAAATTATTAACCAATTCTATGGGAATAATCTGTTTTTTAACTTTTATCTTTTTTT
>CAIQOG010000036.1 GCA_903873355.1 uncultured Bacteroidales bacterium | reverse complement strand
ATTTCTTCTGACACTTTGAAAGATAAGCATCAATGGCCATAGTCATGGAGGGCGTTGTCGGGCTCGGAGCCATAATGTCAACTTTTAGCCCGGCTTCCGTTGCAGCTTGTGTGGTGGTGGTACCGAATGTTCCTATCACAATTTCACCCTGCTGAAAAGCAGGCCAGTTGTGGAAAAGCGAACGTATTCCCTGAGGACTGAAGAATACAAACATGTCGAATTTTGCAATATCTACAAGTTCTGTCATATCGGCCGGAACAGTCCGGTACAGTATAGCTTCGCTGTAGTTTATCTTTGCCGTATCCAGTAATTCAGGGAGTTCCTTGCTATGGTTGTCGGAACATGGAAGCAGAAACCGTTCAGTTTTGTGCTTTTTAATCAGATCAACCAATTGAGAAACATCATTTTCCGAAAAGAAAATTTTGCGTTTCCTGAACTGTACATATTTTTGGAGATAAAAAGCCACAGACTCCGACATACAGAAATATTTCATGGTCTCAGGAATATCAACCCTGACATCTTTGGCTATGCTGAAGAAATGATCTACGGCATGCTTGCTGTTGAATATTATTGCCGTATGTTCGTTAATGTATACTTTCTCGTCGCGAAACTCACGTACAGTAACACCTTCAATTTTAAAAAATTTGATAAATTCAATGTTCACTCCGTGTTTCTTGATAATGTCACCATAAGGTGATTTTTCCAAATCTGCCGGAACAGGCTGCGAGACCAGTATGTTCTTGATTTTATGCACGTTACTAATATTTATTTTAACAGTCCAGAAAAAAATCTTATTTCTATATTTTACTTATTGCCTTAAATAACAGGAATAGAGGTAAAATTTCGAGGGTGCAAAGGTATAACAATAAATAAAACAAATTGTAACTGTTCTTATCAAGGCCGGTCAAAAAACCTCTGAAAAACCTGTACAACATTAAAATCACGACCACTATGGCTCCAACGGTAATTAACGCTTTGCTGTCCCAATAAAATGCTATTATTGTAATCGGAAACAGAAAAATGCCTATTACATAGTTAAATATCAATGTGTTAAGCTGATATTGCCTGGCAGATTCTCTGGTGCTGAAAATAATTCCTGTGATATAAACAAGCATTGATTTTAAAAGCTGATACAAAAAAAGACAGGAAAAAATTATTGCAGTCAGCTCCAGGTTGTTCATACCTTGTGGAATAAGGTTATACGTTTCTGTAAGCTGAAATACAAAAATTGAACAGATAGTGTAGTAAATAAATCCAAGTCCAAGAGTTATCCGTTCACTGAAAATATTGCCTTCACGCTCCAGTTGGTTTACGCTGTGAGCCTGGGCAACAGCCCTGAAAATCTGGCCCAGCCTTTTCGAATAGGATGTTTGTATCCATGCAAAAATAAACAGGCATGCAAGGAAAATGATCGTAAGCCAATCAGCCGATTGCCGGTTTATCGGCAATGGCCCTTTGTGAACCGGTGAGAGTTCATGCCTGCCAAAAACAGAAACTGTTTCGCAAAACTGCTTAGGCACCTTTGGCGGTGTAATGTAATTGTAAATGCTGAAGTCATAATATTTCTTCAGCGAATCAACACTCGGAGGTTTGCTTTCGTTAGTCAGCGGAATACAATAATCGTAAAATCCTACCGTATCGGTATGCATGGGATTAAACTGATATCGGATTATTGAGTCGCTCATAGTGTATAAGCGCAAAATTACAAAAAATGGTCAGGCATTCTCCTCATTATCTGGTTCAGATATTGCTTAATTATTAACAAACGCAAGCGCGTAAAATCTCCCTGCATTATACAACCTCACCGCTTAACGCCGACTAAAAATAGAACGTATTAATTTAACCATTCTCACCCCTCATATCAAACAACCTCTGAATGTCCACTGAATTTATACTAAATATCCACGAATGACAAATCCCCCCACTTCCATCCTGTAAAAAAAATCCCTATCTGTTAAAATATTAACAGTATTCTTTAAGTAACCATCAAATAAATTCTACCTTTGCACAAAAATTAGCACTCGAGTTTATAAAGTGCTGATAACTAAACGTATAAATATTTTTCGAACAAAATTCACATACAATTATACTTTACAGAAATGTCAGAAATTATTGGAAAACTGGAAGATTTCAGTCTCACTAAAAGTCCTAAACTACATGGTTCAATTCATAAAATTGGTATCATCGGTTGTGGATCTATGGGGCAGGAAATCGCTAAAACAATCAGTCAGAATGGCTTCGATGTGGTATGCCTCGATTTAAATATAGAACGTGTATCAGGCGGAATTGAAGGTATTAAGCACTTGATTGATCTTGAAATTCTCCGTTGGGGAATGACTACCAGCGAAAAACGTCTTATCATGTCGCGTATAAAAGGCACTATCGAATATAGTGATTTGTCTGACTGTGATATAGTTTTTGAGGTGATTAATTCACGTAAGCCAGGCACCAGCCTCGAAATCAGGAAAGAAATTCTTCAGAAAGCTGAAAAATTTGTTCGTCGTAATGCAATACTGGCTTCAAATACAGCTACTCTCATGATTTCCGACCTCGCTTCAGGACTCGAATATCCTGATCGTGCCGTTGGACTCCATTTTATGTCGCCAACCGATGATGTAAAAGTACTCGAGGTTGTTCGTAGTTCACGTACTTCAGAGGAGTCGTTCGAACTTGTTAGCCGTTTTGTACGGATGCTCGAAAAAAAGCCTATCACACTCATGGAATCACCGGGCAACATTACAACACGCATGTTATGTGTTATAATCAACCAGGCATGCGAGATGCTGATGGAAGGAATTGCTTCGGCCCAGGATATCGACGAAATAATGCGTACCAGCCTCGGCCATCAGTTTGGACCTTTCGAACGTGCTGATAAAATCGGATTGGATAAATTACAGAAATGGATGGATAACCTGTATAATGAATATGGTGAACATGGGTATAAAACATCGCCGGTTCTGAAACGCCTGGTTCGTGCCAATTATTTGGGAAAGGCTACCGGACAAGGTTTCTATAAGTATGATTTAAATGGCAAAATCATCGAAAGCACCATCACTTGCCCCGAATACAGGTAATAATTCAATTCTGTTTTAAAATTTCACAAATGAAGATTATAGTATTGAACTGTGGAAGTTCATCCATTAAATATCAGCTCTTCGAAATGCCTTCGGCAGAAGTAGTTGCAAAAGGACTGGTTGACAAAATTGGTCTTAAAGGAGCATCGGTTAAACACAATATGGCAAATGGCGACATACTTAAACTTGAAGGCGAAATTCTTGACCATCAGGCTGGTATTGAGTTTGTGCTCGGAATTCTTACACATAAAGAATACGGCTGCGTTAAAGACCTGAACGAAATTGGTGCTGTTGGGCATCGTGTTGTACATGCCGGCGAAAAGTATAACAGCAGCGTTGCAATAACAAAAGAAGTTATAGCTGCACTTGTTGAATGTATCGATTTGGCACCGCTTCACAATCCGCCGAATCTGGAAGGTATTTATGCCATTTCCAAACTGTTGCCCGAAGTTCCTCAGGTTGGAGTTTTTGATACAGCTTACCATCAGACTATGACTGAACAAGCTTACCTATACGGCATTCCGTATTCATTGTACGAAAAGTATAAAGTTCGCCGCTATGGTTTCCATGGTTCAAGCCATCGTTTTGTTGCTCAGCGTGCCGCCGAAATCCTTGGCAAAAAACTTGAGGATCTTAAAATTGTTAGCTGCCATCTTGGCAACGGCGCTTCCATGTGTGCCATACAAAATGGCAAGTCGAGGGATACTTCAATGGGAATGACACCGGTTGAAGGACTGGTAATGGGAACCCGTAGTGGAGATATTGATGCCGGGGCACTTCTATTCATTGCAGATAAGGAGGAGATTAGTATTCCTTATACCAGTACTTTAATTAATAAGCACAGTGGTATGCTTGGCTTATCAGGTGTTTCGAGCGATATGCGCGATATAGAAACAGCTGCCGGCGAAGGAAATCACCGTGCACAAGTTTCACTCGATATCTATCATTACCGGATTAAAAAATACCTGGGATCGTATGCTGCCGCTAT
>CAIQOG010000035.1 GCA_903873355.1 uncultured Bacteroidales bacterium | reverse complement strand
GGCTTTGCGATACAATTCTTCGTCTTTACGAGGAATATTTAGTGGTAATCTGGTACCACTTATCACAACATTTATAATAAAATTATCGTCTTTCATGAGCTCTATTCATCCAAAAGAGCTAAACATTTATCAATTTCCCGCACCATACCGGCAATTTTCTGCTTTGACTCGGCTTTTTCCACGTCCGAACCACTCAGATTTTTTGCCATCCGCAAATGGTCGTAATTTTTTCGAAGTTCAAGAATTTCCTGATGTGCTTTCATCAAATCCGTCTGTTTGCGGTCTAGTTCGTTAGTCAGCAGGGTGTTTTGTTCTTGTAACAACTTGTACTCCGAAATCAGTTTTCGAAGTTTGTTTTCAAACCCCTGAATCAGTTCTTCGTATTTATTAGTCATTATCTTCAAAAAAATCTTTACAAAAATACGCTTTTGCTTTGAAATAAGAAAATATTTTGTCGTTTTTTGTTTTAATATCATTATTAAAGTGTTTCACAAGAGAATAATTAAACGTTTGGTCGATTTTTTTAGGAAATATGAAAAGAAAATTCTAATTTTGCACTCCGTTGGATAGGTAGAAAATAACTTTACCGTTATCTGTAACAAAATAAATACTACATGAGCATTACAGAAGGCAATGCATTAAAAACTATCGGAATTTTTAACGACAGTTTTCCTCCTATCATGGATGGAGTTTCACTTGCTACAAAAAATTATGCATACTGGTTACATCAGAAAAATCTACCAGTTTGTGTAGTAACTCCAAAAGCTCCAAATTATACCGACAACGAACCCTTTCCCATTTTCCGCTATACTTCCATTCCGATTTTGATGCGAAAACCATATCGATTTGGAATGCCGGATCTTGATTTTTCATATAAGCGGGAAATAAATAAGATTCAGTTTGGATTGATTCATGCTCATTCCCCTTTCAGTGCCGGCAAGGAGGCTCTACGAATTGCCCATAAACAGAAAATACCTTTGGTTGCAACATTTCACTCAAAATACAGATCTGACTTTGAACAGTCTACCGGGAGTAAATTTATAGCGCGTATGATGACGAACGAAGTCATTCGCTTTTATGAAAAGGCTGATGAAGTATGGATTCCCCAGGCTGCAGTAGAAGAAACAATTCGTGAATACGGATTCAAAGGAAAAGTTCAGGTGGTAGAAAATGGAAATGATTTTGCAACAAATGAACCCATTGATCCAATTAAAAAAGCGGCTAGAAGAAAGTTCAATATTGATGATAATGAACTGATGTTTTTGTTTGTAGGACAGCATATTTGGGAGAAAAACACCCGTTTGATAATTGAATCACTTGCCAAAATAAAAGATCTTCCGTATAAAATGTTTTTTGTAGGTACAGGGTACGCAATGGCTGATTTGAAGGAACTTGCAGCGAAACTTGGTTTGCAGAAGAAGATAAAGTTTATGGGTGTAATTACAAGTCGTGATGATATCAGAGAGTATTATGCGGCTGCAGATTTGTTCCTATTCCCTTCGATATATGATAATGCACCACTTGTTATTCGGGAAGCCGGAGCTATGGAAACTCCGTCAATATTGGTTTCAGGGTCAACGTCATCAGAAAATATAACCGACAATTTTAATGGTTTCCTGATTGAGAATTCTGTTGATTCGATGGCAACCAGGTTGAGAGAACTTATTCAGAATCCACAGACTATTTTGCCGGTTGGACAAAATGCTTCACGCACCATTGCCCGTTCATGGGAAAACGTTGCTGAAGAAGTGCTTGACCGTTATACTCATTTAATCGAACGGAAATGGAAGATATAACACAGACGACTGACAAAAAAGTTTCCAAACCATATAAAATTTATCAGGTTTTAATTCCTGTCTTACTTGGTTTATTTGTAATAGGTTGGCTTTTTATGGATGAGTTTAAAGCAACGGCTTTTACATTCAATTTTACACTTACCAGTGCGCTATTTATCATGCTGGCATTTGTGTTGATGATGATGCGTGATTTTGGAATGATTTGGAGGTTCAGATTGCTCACAGACAAAGATCTGTCTTGGAAACAGGCTTTTCACATTAATGTTTTGAGCGAATTTACTTCGGCGGTAACACCGGCAGTAGTTGGTGGCTCAAGCCTGGTTGTTATTTTTCTGATAAAGGAAGGTATTAATGCCGGACGCAGCACAACTATCATGTTTGTAAATCTGTTTTTGGATGAACTTTTCTTTTTAGTGGTATGCCCCCTGATATTTTTATTTATTCCGCTGAAAGAGCTTTTTAATTCATCATCAGTTATTGTTTCTACCTTTGCAGTCGTTTTTACAAGTTTGTATATTACAAGGCTAGTGTGGACAAGCATAATGTTTATAGGAATTTTCCGTCGTCCAAGCTGGATTCGACATATCATGCTGACCTTATTTAAACTCCCGGTATTGCGACGTTGGTATTCAAACGTAGATGTGATGACAAGCAACCTCATATTTGCTTCAAAGGATATCGGTAATCGTTCATATTGGTTTTGGATAAAAGCTTTTGCAACAACATTACTTACCTGGACGGCACGTTTTTTGGTCGTAAATGCTGTGTTTATGGCTTTTAGCCATGAGTATATCAATCACTTAGTTGTTTTTGCACGGCAGCTTATTCTTTGGGTGTATATGGTTGTGAGTCCGACGCCGGGCGGGAGCGGAGTTACCGAATATGCATTTAAAGAGTATTACAGCGATGTTTTTTCTACTGCGAGCGATGTTATTTTTGTAACTTTAATCTGGCGAATGATAAGTTATTATTTGTATCTGTTGTTGGGAATGCTCGTTATTCCAAACTGGATAAAGAAATCATTTGGTAAAAGTAATTCTGAGTTTTCACAGGCTCATGTTACTGATGACAAATAAATAAACCCTCTGTTTTTTCGTATGATTAAGAAAATATTCATATTACTTTCACTTATATTTTCGGCCAATGTCGGATTTTCCTGTACCAATTTTTTGGTGGGTAAAGCTGCTACTCTCGATGGTTCTACGTTGATTTCGTATAATGCTGATTCATATTTTCTTTTTGGAGCATTATATTATTATCCTGCAGCTAATTATACTCCCGGTACCATGCTCGATATTCACGAATGGGATACCGGTAAATATCTTGGTAAAATTAAACAGGTTGAACACACCTATTCGGTTGTTGGAAATATGAATGAACATCAGCTTAGCATTGGTGAAACAACTTTTGGAGGTCGTGAAGAATTGGTTGATTCAACGGCTATTCTTGATTATGGAAGCTTGATTTATATAACCCTGCAACGAGCAAAGACAGCCCGTGAAGCTATAAAAGTGATGACGGATTTAGTTGCAGAATATGGTTATTACAGCGAAGGAGAATCATTTTCGATTGCTGATCCGAATGAGGTTTGGATTATGGAAATGGTAGGAAAAGGGGCACATAACAAAGGGGCAAATTGGGTTGCACAACGAATTCCTGACGATTGTATTTCGGCACACGCTAATCAGGCTCGAATCACCACTTTTCCTTATGACGATAAAAATGTTTGTCTTTATTCGGAAGATGTGATAGCGTTTGCCCGCGAAAAAGGCTTTTTCAAAGGGAGAAATAAGGATTTTAGTTTTTCAGATACATATGCACCTCTTGACTATGTTGCTTTACGTGCATGTGAAGCTCGTGTGTGGGCTTTTTTCAGAAAATTCGACCCGTCTATTGAAAAATACATTTCATATATTAAAGGTGAAACCGTGGAACGTATGCCCCTTTGGATAAAACCAGCCATTAAACTCACAGCACAAAGGTTGAAAGATTGTATGCGAGACCAGTATGAAGGTACTGAATTTGATATGACCAAGGGCATTGCTGCCGGACCTTTTGGCAGTAAATTGCGTTGCAGTCCACTGACTTTCAAGGTTGATAGTGTGGAGTATGTTAATGAGCGCCCAACAGCAACTCAACAAACCGGTTTCACATTTATAGCTCAAATGCGCAGTTGGATGCCCGATTATATTGGCGGAATTCTTTGGTTTGGGGTTGATGATGCAGCTACAAGTCTTTATGTCCCAATGTATTGTGGGATAAACCGGGTGCCTGAATGTTTCCGTCAGGATAATGGAAGTTTGCTGGAATATTCTTCAACTTCAGCATTCTGGACGTATAATTGGGTTGCTAACTATGCCTATAGCAAGTATTCCTACATGTCGGCTGACATTAAAAAAGTACAGGCTAAATGGGAAGGCGATTTTAATGCATTAGTACCAGCAATTGATAAAGTGGCAATTGGAATGCAGGAAGCTGAAGCGCGGGTTTTTCTCACTGAATTCAGTGTAACACAAGCCGAGAATTCAACTGCAGCCTGGAAGAAACTGGGTGAGTATCTGCTGATGAAATACATGGATGGCAATATCAAGAAAGAAAAAGATGGTAAGTTTGTCCAAAATGAATATAAAATACCTACAACAATTATTCGTGCCGGATATCCTGAAGAATTCCTTCGAAAAATGATTAAAGAATATCCCGGATTCAAGGTGAAATCCGCAGAGGAAATGAAGAACAGAAAATGAAAATTAAAAAGAAGAATCAGATATGGTTCTTCTTTTTTTATTCTAGGGATTAAACCTTTTGCCATCAGCACATGTTTTATGTGTATATAATTTAAAGACAAGTTTATGAAAATTGTTATTTTCGGAGCAACCGGTAAAACCGGTAAATTACTTACAGAACAGGCACTTGCTAAAGGATATCAGGTAACTGTTTATGTTCGAAACCCTAACGCAGTAAATATTCAAAACCCTAATTTGAAAATTGTTGTAGGAAATCTGGATGAAAAACTCAAAATTAAAGATGCAATTGTAGGTGCTGATGCATGTTTTTCTACACTTGGAGGAAATTCACTCACAAAGCGTTCACCTGAACTTGTGTCTGGAATTGATAATATCGTTAAGGTAGCAGAGCAGGAAGTTGTTCCACGATTTATCTATTTATCGAGTTTCGGAGCTGGCGACAGTAAGAAACTTATGCCGGCTGTGTTGCGTTTCTTTATTGTAGATTTAATGCTTCGGGTACCACTTGCCGACCATAATCTAAACGAGCAACATATTATAAACAGTAAGTTGCATTGGACATTAGTGCGTCCGGGAGGATTGAACGATGGGCCATTGACGGGTGCTGTCAATCATGGAACTGAAGCCTTTAAACAAGGTAAAACCAGTATTTCAAGAGCGGATGTAGCTGCTTTTATGCTAGGTCAGTTGGAAGATTCCACTTATATAAAAAAAGCAGCCTGGCTGTTTGAGAGGTAGTTATTCTTCCAGCCAGCGCTTGGTAAGTTCACCGAAACTGTCAATTCTACGGTCACGAAAAAAAGGCCACATGCGGCGTACGGTTTCTGACCGTTTCATATCAATGTCCAGTACCAGATTTTCTTCATTTTTATTCGAAGCCTGAACAATAATCTCACCTTGTGGTCCTGCCGCGAAACTATTTCCCCAAAACTGAATTCCGTTTGTAACTCCCGAAGGATCAGGTTCATATCCTGTTCGGTTGCAGGATAACACATGAAGTCCATTAGCTACTGCATGACCACGCTGAACTGTAACCCACGCGTCTTTTTGTCTTTGTTTTTCTTCGTCGGTGTCAGAACTTTCCCAACCAATAGCGGTCGGGTAAATCAATAATTCCGCTCCGGCCATAGCCATCAGACGCGCTGCTTCAGGATACCATTGATCCCAACAAACCAAAACGCCGAGTTTTCCTATGGAAGTCTGGATAGGTTCAAAACCCAAATCGCCGGGCGTAAAATAGAATTTTTCGTAATAAGCAGGGTCGTCAGGAATATGCATTTTACGGTATTTGCCGGCGATAGTTCCATCTTTTTCAATTACTACAGCCGTGTTGTGATACAAGCCGGCAGCACGTTTTTCGAACAACGAAAGGATAATCACAACTCCCAATTCTTTGGCCAGTTTTCCGAAAGAATCAGTTGAAGGTCCCGGAATACTTTCAGCCTGTTCAAATACCGATGGATCTTCAGTCTGACAGAAATACAAACCGTTATGCAGCTCCTGTAAAATAATTAATTCAGCACCTTGTGATACACAAGAGCGTATGTTTTTCTCCAGTTTGGCAATATTTTCATTGCGGTCAGCTATGTTGGATTGTTGAATTAATGCTACTTTCATAAATTAGTCTAATTAAAGTCTTTGTTCTTGGCTCTTTATTCTAATGTCTGTTTTGGATATTGCATTGTTACACAGTGAAGCGAGCCGTGCTGCTTGATCAAAGCATTACAATTTATACCAATAATTTCTCTGTCAGGAAAAGCCTTTTGCAACTGTTCTTTTGCAATCTCATCTTTTGGAGAATTATAAGTTGGCATTAATACTGCTCCGTTAATAATCAAAAAATTAGCATAAGTTGCCGGAAGTCGTTCACCTTCATAATAAACTTCATCGGCCATTGGAAGTGGAATAAGCCTGTAATATCTTCCTTCCGGAGTTTTAAATTTCCGAAGTTCCTTTTTCATTTTCTTTAATTCAAGAAAATGCTCGTCCGTTTCATCTTCACATCTGACATAAGCCATAGTACTTCTATCGCAAAGTCGTACTAATGTATCCACATGACTGTCAGTATCATCTCCGGCAAGATAACCATGCTCCAACCATAAAACCTGTTTCAGCCCAAAATAATCTTTCAATTTTTCTTCAATATCATCTTCGGACAGATTGTTTCGGTTGTCGGAAAGTAAGCATTCAGCTGTTGTCAGCAAGGTTCCTTCACCATCAGATTCTATGCTACCACCTTCCAGAGTAAAGTCATAACAGTTTCGGTGACCTGAATCGCCAAAAATTCCTGCCATATACAGTTTCCGGGTAATCAGATTATCATAATTAGCTGCAAATTTCATTCCCCAACCATTAAAAGTAAAATCGTAAACCACCGGTTTATCATCTTCAAAAACTGTAATTCCGCCGTGATCACGCGCCCAGGAATCGTTGGTTGGCATTTCTGCAAATGTAATTTTTTCCAGTTCCTCTTCTGTAAAGAAACATTCCACTTCCTCGGCATCCACACACACAATTAGTAGTTTCTCAAATCGGAGAATGGCTTTGGCAATGTTTACAAAACATTCATTAACCTCATCGAGCATTTCAGCCCAATCGGTTTCGGAATGTGGCCAGGTAAGTTGAACAAATTCCTGTTCAGCCCATTCGGCGGGAAGTATTTTTGTTTGAGGTGTTTTCATTTCTTTTGCAAAAATACAAAAAAAATACTTGTCTGCTTAATTCTCAAAGCTTTTGAGTATTTTTGCAGCCCAAAACAACAAATAATGAAGGATATTGTAATTTTATATTCAGGTGGAATGGACAGTTCGGTGGCACTTTATGAGCATTCCGACCGCATTCGCCTGGCACTCACATTCAATTATGGTTCAAAGCATAATCTGCGGGAAATTGAATATGCAAACAGAAATTGTGAAGCGCTGGGCATCGAACATCATGTTATTGACCTTGATATGAATAAAATGGGTTTTGTGTCTGATTTGCTGCAATCGGGAGGTGAAATTCCAAACGGTCATTACGAAGATCAGAATATGATTAAAACGGTTGTTCCGTTTCGTAACGGAATTATGTTGAGTATTGCTGCCGGAATTGCCGAAAGTATTGGCTGTGATAAACTTATGATTTCGAATCATGCCGGCGATCATGCCATCTATCCGGATTGTCGCGAAGAATTTATTCAAACCATGAGTCGGGCGATTAGTCTGGGAACGTACAATCATTGCGAAATCATGGCACCTTACACCAATCTTTCCAAGCGTGAAATAGCTTTGATAGGGAAGGAAATAGGCGTTCCGTTTGAAGATACCTATTCGTGTTATAACGGCCAGGAAACGCATTGCGGAACCTGTGGAACCTGCACGGAACGCAAAGAAGGATTGGCCGGTTTTGATCCGACAGTGTATCTGCATTAAAATTCTTACCAGATTCATCAAAAAATAGTTATTTTTGCATTTCCAAAACAATTTATAAATAAAACACAGAATGGGAAAAGTATTGATTATCGGTGCAGGAGGTGTTGGAACCGTTGTAGTTCATAAAGTGGCTCAGAATCCGGATGTATTTACTGAAATCATGTTGGCAAGTCGCACCAAATCAAAATGCGACGTGATTGCTGCTGACGTTAAAGTACGTTACAACGTAGAAGTTAAGACTGCTCAGGTTGATGCTGACATTGTACCTGAGTTGGTAGCTCTTCTAAACGACTATAAACCGGAACTGGTTATCAATGTGGCTCTTCCATATCAGGATTTGACCATCATGGATGCTTGTCTGGAAGCGGGTGTAAACTATATGGATACTGCCAATTACGAGCCAAAGGACGAAGCACATTTCGAATATAGCTGGCAATGGGCTTATAAAGAAAAATTTGAAAAGGCAGGTTTGACTGCTATTCTCGGTTGCGGATTTGATCCCGGAGTAACCAGTATTTATACGGCTTATGCAGCGAAACATTATTTCGACGAAATTCACTACTTAGATATTGTGGATTGCAATGCCGGTGACCATGGAAAAGCATTTGCCACTAATTTCAATCCGGAAATCAACATTCGCGAGGTTTCACAACGCGGAAAATACTGGGAAAATGGCGAATGGGTTGAAACAGAACCACACGAAATTCATAAACCGTTGAATTATCCCGAAATTGGCCCAAAAGAATCCTATGTTATTTACCACGAGGAACTTGAATCGTTGGTGAAAAACTTCCCGACTATCAAACGTGCTCGTTTCTGGATGACTTTCGGGCAAGAATATCTGACTCATTTACGAGTAATTCAGAACATTGGTATGGCTCGTATCGACGAAGTAGAATACAATGGAGTTAAAATCGTTCC
>CAIQOG010000034.1 GCA_903873355.1 uncultured Bacteroidales bacterium | reverse complement strand
GATAGCCCAAAGTGGAGTAACATTTTCTGGTACTACGTTATCATTACACGATAATGATATTGAAAATGTTTATAACATTGATTTTACAACAATCTCTACAGTATCACATAAAACAGGTAGAGTTTATTTTGATTCAACAGAAAAAGCATTATCATATTTTCCAGACATTGACCCAAATATCGTTGTTAGAATTGGTCAACAATTATACATACGTGTTTATAATAATACAGGAACACTTATTCCTAAAGGTAGCGCCTGTAAAATACAGAGTTCCACAGCAGGAAGAATCGAGACTTCGCCAGCAATCGCAACAGGATATGATTTAGTTCCTTTTACGTGTACTGGAGGAATTGTAACATTAACCCTTAATAACCACGGATACACAAATACTGTGTATGCGAGAATTACCCAATCAACAAATGAAACTAGTTTACCATTAGGGTATTATCCAATTCAAGGTGTTACAACAAATACAATCAGTATTGCAATAGGTTCTGGTACTGTATCTGGTACGGCATCGGTAGATTTGCCTCAGCAAGTAGCGGGGCTTGCTGTTCAAAATATAATTGCGGGAGATTATGGAGCTCTTTTAGCGAAAGGTATTTTAACTGGTCTTGTACCTAACTCTTTGAATGTTGGTGATATTGTATATTTGTCAGGTACTAATGCCGGTTCTTATATTGCTAATACATCTACATTAATACATAATGCCCGATCTAATCAAATTGGTTATGTTATCCAAACTGGTACGACTAATGGTCAATTATATGTAGATATTCGTAATGAAAATACAAATAAATCATTAACTGATATTGAAGCCAATGTTGTTTTAGGTAACGCTATTTCTACAGGAATTTATCAATTTAGTGGAATAACTTTAAATGGAGCCGATCCTACACATAAAGTTAATATATCAGCAATAGAAGGATGGATTGCACATAATACAGATGCTTTTGCTACTGTTCCTTGGGTAGTTAATGTAAGCAATCCTGGACAAACAGGTGTAACATTAATCTATTTAGCTTCTTCAGATTTTACCTATTTTTTAATAGATAAAAATAACACTGTATATCAGCAATCATCATATCCTACACCAGAAGAACGCAGAGATAATATTTTCTTAGGAAAGGTAGTACATCCAAGTAGATCTACTATTTTAACAATTAATAATACTGTTGATTACGACACATCACCAATGTCAGCATTGCGTGATATGTTTTCTAGTATTCCATTAATGAATAATGGTGTCACTGCTTATCCAAATGGAGCAAACCTAACATTTAATATTACTGCGGGTACTTTAATTGGTATGGGTATAAATTGGACAGCTAATCAGAAAGCACCTAATACTGTACTTTCAGCCGCAGCCACTCCAAAATCATTCTTTTATAGAACACAATTAGGTGGATCAACAGGTATTGTAACAAATATAAATCCTGATGTTTATGATTTAAATGGTGTTATAACAACTATACCAGCAGGAGGTGATGGAACTGCATCGCGAACCACTAACCAGCGAATATTTATGTATGCAACTGGTATTGTAAATATACAATATGGTCAGCAATATTATTCATCTTTAGCATTAGCTCTTGCAGGTCAACAAACAGAAACATTCAAAAAAGCACCTGCAACTCAAGGAGCAGCAGTTCTCATTGGAATTATTGCTGTTCGTAGATCAACAACAACTTTAAATGATACAACGCATGCAATATTTACTCCAGCATCAATGTTTGGAGAATCTGTTGGAGGTGTAAATGGTATATCAACAACAACATTACAACAAGCATATAATAACAGTATAAACCCAGAAATTTTAACTAATAGCATTTTAAATGCTATAACATTTAAAAGAGGAACTGCTGTTGATACTGATAATGTTTTTGAAATTCAAAATGGAGCAGGCACTGGTACATTTTCAGTTACAGGTTTAGGCTCAACTACTGCAAGAAATTTGATAGTAAATGGAACTGCTGGTGCAGGATATGTATCATTTTTAGGACAAAGTGTAAATGTACCTACTCCTGCAGCAGGATCACTTAGTCTTCATGCAACGACATTAAATGGTTTCACAAGATTAGAACAAGATAATGAATCAACTACAAACCTAATTTATGGTAGAGACAATGTAGTTGTTTGTCGTAATAATACAGGTAGTCCAATGGCTTCAGGTCAAGTAGTATATACTTCTGGAGTATTTAATAATATGCCTGAAATAACTTTAGCTAGAGCCAATGCTTTGGGAACACTT
>CAIQOG010000033.1 GCA_903873355.1 uncultured Bacteroidales bacterium | reverse complement strand
TCCTTCTGCCACTTTGCGATTAAAATATATTTTAATTTCATTGTCATATCTGGCCGCATTCCAAGCTCCATTATTCAGTAATCGTTTCATTTTTTTATTCGCTAAATGGCTCACTTTATTACCCTTATTTATTGATATCCCAGAGGAGTGTTCAAATGGAGCAATACCACTAAAAGAAGCAAATTTTCTACTATCTGTAATGGTTGTAAAGTTTTGGGTATAAACAATCATATAAGATGCAATGATAGGCCCAACACCTTTTACGGACTTTGCTAGCTCATAATTTTTACTCATTTGGACATCTTGTTTGATGAGTTCCTCAATTTGTTTATCCGCTTTGCTTATTCTACTTTCAATACATTTTATCAGGCTGTTCGTTTCTTTGCTTATATGAGTACTTATTTGCTTTTCAACGAAAGCGCTCAACTCTCCACTTGCTACTTTAAAACCCTTTTGTGCATTCACTAATCTTTCACGGTAAGCCAATAATGCCTGGAGTTTAATAATAATTTTACTAGGGAAATTACTTAGCTTTAATTCTTCTTGATGCATGGCAGCATAACGAGCAATCATTTTTGAATCTGCTTTGTCGGTCTTTCCTCGTTGCAACCCCATTGAATGTTTTATATGATAGGGGTTTTCAAGGCAGAAGCTAAGTTCATTTTCTGATAAAAAGCAAGCTAATGGCAACACATAAACCCCTGTGTGTTCCATACAAAATAAACAGTCCTTTATCTCTGTTGTAATTTGTTTGCTAATCCAACTTTCCATTGACTTAAATCCCTTTTGATTATTAGGAAATTGACAATGTTCAATAGTTTGGTTGTTGATTTGTTTTAAAGCAACATCAATAGTTTTTTTTGAGATGTCTACTCCGATAAATGTTTTGTAATTCATACCTTTGTTTTTAGAGTTAGTAGCTCATTACCTAATTTGAATAACATTAACACCTTTAATAAGCCTAAAAGCTTTGAATTCTATTTGATGCTTATTCAAAACAATGATAGGGGACTGGTTCAGGGCTTAGGTCTAATAACCTATGTGCGGTGATAGTTCACCCCTGTCATTGAGGTAATTTTCTTAACAAATTTCTTTATTATAATTTAAGAGTACAAACCTAAAGGTGCGGTGGGTAACGGATGACTATTAATAATTACTTTTCATTAATTCACTAACAAGGATGTTAGCGAAAACTTGGGAGACTTTTATCACAAATTTGCTTGCGGAGAATCAAAATTCCATTATCCACAAATGTGTCTGCGTAGCCCTGAGCCGCCAATTTATTTTAGCTGCTGTTATAACCAGTGGTTCTTTGTCCCTAGTTAGCACAATTATTGCTTTAATATTTTGAAATTTGATTTTAAGCTGACACCAATATTTAAGAGATAAATTCCATTTGGTATATTCTCTATTTGGATAATTTCATTTTCGTTTTGTAATGTTCCTGTAAGAATAACTCTGCCAGTGTAATCAATTAATTTGAATGTAAGGCCTACTAAATTTTCTTCAACTCTTATATTTAACTCGTTAGTCGCAGGGTTTGGAAAAATCATTATCGGGTTTCTTGTGTTTAATTCATTAAGCCCAACAGTACCTATATTTAAACTTAAAGAAGAACTATCTCTACAACCTTGTGAGCTAGTGATTTCTACTGTAATTTTACTAGGACCTGGATTAATGAATTGTACATTTACAGTATTTGTTCCCTGTCCTGATACAATTATTGCATTTGTAACAATCCAATTATATGTAACATTTAATTGCTGTGTAACAGTATAGGTATATTTTGTAGTTGTGTATAAACCATTTTGCGGACCTATTATTACTCCAACAACTGGATTTGGATTTACATTCAAGATTAATTTTGCTGAACTATCACAACCAACAGCATTTATCAATCCTGTTTTGGTTTTAGTTCCTGCAC
>CAIQOG010000032.1 GCA_903873355.1 uncultured Bacteroidales bacterium | reverse complement strand
GAAATAGTGGGCGATGCGCTGAAAGACTTTATCTGCATGGATTTCAACGTGGAACGCACGCCGGTAAAGACCGTGAAGAAAGGCAAAATGGTTCAGTTCCTCAACAACCGCTTAGTGCCAAAACCCTATATTATTGAAGAGAAATGCACTCAATGCGGCACCTGCGTTCACAGCTGTCCGGTGGATGGTAAAGCCGTGAACTGGCTCAACGGCGACAAAACCAAAGCACCGGTATACGATTATAGTAAATGTATTAAGTGTTATTGCTGCCAGGAAATGTGTCCTGAAAGCGCTATCTACCTGAAAGAACCGATGATTATTAAAGTTGGGAAGATGTTTTGATTTTCTAACCACTAAGCGCACTAAAAAACATTTAATTCTAAATGATTCTCTTTATTTCAGGTTTCATTTGAGGTAATATTTTGGGGCGTAGCCCGAAAATCTTCGTAGTAGAATGTAATTATACCAGCAAAACGGCTTTAGCCCTGAAATCTTAAATACATTGATTTCAGGGTTAAAGCCCCTAAAATTCTACATTTCTATTTTTTCTACGAAGATTTCAGGGCTACGCCCTTCTTCCTGACTTAGACACTTGGGTGGCGTAAACAAATTTGATGCTCTGAAAATCGGATAAACGGTATAAAAACTATTGATTATCCCGAAATTAAACGTAAACCGACAACTTACAGTTTCAAACCCGAATAAACCCAAATCATACTTATTATAACCAAAAGGAGCTTAAATTATTGCTTTTATCACTACCCTAAAGCGTATGCTTTAGGGTCTGTTGTTTTATAAACTTTCTGTCAATAAAAAGAACAAAAAAAATGATTTTGTAAACCTTTTTTCTGTAATTTTGCGTCTGAATTTTTAAATCCATACCTTATGAACATCACCGACCGTTTTCTGAAATACGTTAGCTTTACCACTACCTCCGACGAAAACACGAACATGACCCCCAGCACACCGGGTCAAATGATTTTTGCCAACTATCTTGTTGAAGAACTAAAGTCCATCGGGTTGACCGAAGTTGATTTAGACCGTAACGGTTATGTAATGGCTACCCTGCCTGCGAATACAGATAAAGCGATACCTACTATCGGCTTCATCGCACACATGGATACTAGTCCCGATATGAGCGGAAAGAATGTAAAATCCCGTGTACTAACGAATTACGACGGCGAAAACATTGTTCTGAATCAGGAAAAACAAATCATTTTCGAAACCGACAAATACCCTGAAATCCTTCAGTATAAAGGTCAGGATATTGTGATAACCGATGGTACAACCCTGCTGGGTGCCGATGATAAAGCCGGTTTAGCCGAAATTGTTACAGCTATGGAATACCTCAAAGCACATCCCGAAATAAAACACGGCAAAATACGTGTTGGTTTCACTCCCGACGAAGAAATCGGTCAGGGTGCCGACCATTTTGATGTGGCAAAATTCAATGCCGAATGGGCTTATACAATGGATGGCGGAGAAATTGGTGAATTGGAATATGAAAACTTCAATGCTGCCAGTGCAAAAATAACTGTCAAAGGTTTAAATGTACATCCGGGTTATGCATTCCATAAAATGCGTAACTCCATGCGCATAGCACAGGAGTTTGTAGGCATGCTGCCACGCTGGGAAACACCCGAACATACGCAGGATTACGAAGGCTTCTATCACCTGACCAGCATGGAGGGAACGGTTGAAAAATCAACACTGAACTATATCATCCGCGACCATGACCGCGACCGTTTCGAGCGCCGCAAGAAAGAAATAATCCATCTGGTGCATAAAATCAATGCTGAATTTGGCGAAGATACCGCAGTTATCGACATCAAAGACCAGTATTACAACATGCGTGAAAAGGTTGAACCGGTTATGCACGTTGTTGATCTGGCATTCGAAGCCATGGAAGCTGTGGGCGTAAAACCAAACGTGAAACCCATTCGCGGTGGAACTGATGGTTCACGACTTTCGTACATGGGACTGCCCTGCCCTAACATTTTTGCAGGTGGTCACAACTTTCACGGACGATTTGAATACGTTCCCGTTCAATCCATGGAAAAAGCCATGATGGTGGTGGTGAAGATTGCGGAACTGCTTGCCGAAAAGTGAATAGGTTTACTGGTTAATCAGTTAATTGGTTTATTTTGAATTAGAAATAAAATTAATACAAATAAAAAGCCCCCTTAGGGGGTTGGGGGTCTTATGAAATCTACACCTTTTACTAACATTCACATTGCTCTGGGAGCGAAAATGCACGAATTTGCAGGTTACAACATGCCTATCGAATACAGCGGAATCACCGACGAACACATAACTGTTCGCAATGCTGTGGGTGTTTTTGATGTATCTCACATGGGTGAATTCTGGGTAAAAGGCCCGAACGCACTGGCTTTCCTGCAAAAAGTAACTTCTAATGATGTGTCTTCACTGCCAGTCGGCAAAGCTCAATATGCTTGTTTTCCAAACGGAAAAGGCGGAATTGTTGATGATCTGTTGGTATACAATTTTGAACCTGAAAAATATCTGCTGGTTGTAAATGCTTCGAATATCGAAAAAGACTGGAACTGGTGCGTTGAAAATAATTCTGAAGGAGCAGAACTGGAGAATGCTTCGGATTGGATGGCACAGTTGGCCATACAGGGACCAAAAGCTACTGAATTACTCCAAAAGCTTACCACTGTTGATTTATCTCAGATACCTTATTATGGCTTTGTAGTAGGTAATTTTGCGGGCGTTGACAATGTAATTCTTTCGAATACAGGTTATACAGGTGCAGGAGGTTTTGAATTGTATTTCTATCCCGAACATGGAGAAAAAATATGGAACGCTTTGTTCACAACCGGTGCTGAATATGGTATCAAACCAATAGGACTGGGAGCACGCGACTCACTTCGCCTCGAAATGGGTTTCACGCTTTACGGGAATGATATTGACGATACCACCTCTCCTATTGAAGCTGGACTTGGCTGGATTACCAAGTTTGTTGACGGAAAAAACTTTATTGACCGTCCGTTACTCGAAAAACAAAAGAACAAAGGTGTAAGTCGCAAATTGGTACGATTCGAACTCAAAGACCGTGGCATTCCACGTCATGGTTACGAAATAGTAAACGAAGCGGGCGAAAAAATCGGTGAAGTAACTTCTGGCACTATGCTCCCTGACAGCAAGAAAGGAATTGGCATGGGTTATGTGACGACTGCTTACAGTAAACCTGAATCAAAAATCTATATTCAGATTCGTGCTAAAAATCTGGAAGCGGTTGTAGTTTAATTCTATTCTAAAAATCATCCTTTGGCGATAATCAAATCTATTAAAATAAAAGGATTAGTATTCACCATCTTTTCCTTTTGTTTTTTTCAGCATGCTGTTTCTCAGGATAATAACGTACTGGAAACTGACTCGCTGAGTTCTTCTGTTTCCAAAAAAACAGTTGATATTAAAGAAGTTGAAGTAATCGGACAATTAAAGGACGCGAACATAAAATCGGGTTCAACCGGACTAAACATTGATGTAAAGGAACTTAAATCACTGCCTCGTTTTATAGGCGAAAGCGATCCGTACAAAGCTTTACAGTATATGGGCGGCGTATCTCAGGCAGGTGAAGCTAATTCGGGCCTGTATGTTCGGGGTGGTAACAATGACCAAAACCTGATTCTGCTTAATGGAACAATGATTCAGAATCCAACTCACGTGTTGGGCATGTTTTCTATTTTCAATCCCGATTTAATAAGTCAGATGCATTTTATTAAATCAGGAATACCAGCCGAATATGGTGGACGTTTATCTTCTATAGTTGATATTTCAACTTCAGCAAATATTCCTGAAAAGATCGACATAAAAGGTTCAATCGGGCTTATTTCTTCGCGTTTATCAGTACAAATTCCTCTAAGTTCTAAATTTTCACTTTACGCATCATGGCGTGGTAGCTACATTAGTTCAACTGTGCTTCCTGCCTTGAAATTAATTGGAACTGATAGTCTCCTCACTCAAAACAAATATGAATTTTGGGATGTAAATGGAGGTTTTACTTACAATATTTCTTCACGTACAAAGATTATTGGGCATTTTTACACCGGAAATGACAAAATTAATATCGGAACATTAAATAATTACTACATCAACAGAAATTCAACCCTTTGGGGCAATACTGCTGCAGGAATTCAGCTAAAAACGGTTTTCAATGAAAACTGGAGCATGAATCATCAGCTTAGTTATTCAAAATTCCAAATTCAGTCATCCCTCGACTGGAGTAGTACGTTATTAAAACCAACCACCATTCAATCTCAATTTCAAAACATTACATACAAGAATGAATTTTTCTATAGTCACGGAATACATTCGCTAAAATTTGGAACTGAATTCTCCTGTAATGCAGCTATACCAAATTTCATCACTTCTGATTCTGTATCTTCACTCGAAATAAACAATATTCATAACGCTATCAATTCTACTCAGGTTGCACTTTATGTCAGGGACGAATGGAACTGGAATAAATTTCAGTTTAATTTGGGCTTGCGGGCAAATCTATATGCCCACATAGGACCATATACCGACTATCAGAATGATGGAAATACAATTTACCCTGCAAATTCAATTATTAAAACCTACTCTGGATTGGAACCAAGATTTTTCGGTCGATACCTTATTAATTCACAGTCATCAATAAAACTTTCAGCAACCCGCCACTTTCAGTTTCTGAATCAAATACCGGTTTTTTCAATCGGAATTCCCAACGATTTACAAATACCGGCTTCATTATATGTAAAACCACAGGTTTCGTGGCATTTTTCAGGCGGATATTTCCGTAACTTTGGCGATAATGATTGGGAATTAAGCGTGGAAGTATATTATAAAACACTGGAAAATCTGTTGGAATACAAAAACAGCATTGCCAATACCTTCTCGAATGGGATGTTTGAAAAAAATTTATTGGTTGGTAATGGCTGGACGTATGGGTCTGAATTAAAGGTTCGCAAAAATTATGGTAAATTTACCGGATGGATTAGTTATAACCTGGGTTGGAGTTATAGAAAGTTTGATGATATAAATAATGGCATCCCATTTCTGGCTCAAAACGACCGGCGTCATGATCTTTCAGTTATAGCTATGTATCAGGCAAATAACAGGTTAAGCTTTTCGTCTGTGTTTGTTTATGCAACCGGAAACAGGCTTAATCTGCCTGTAAGCTGGTTTATCATCGATAATAAATATGTACTTGAATATGGAAAATACAATGCTTTTGAGATGCCGGCCTATCACAGACTGGATATTTCGGCAAATTATAAACTTAAGAAATGGCATAATATTGAATCTGAATTAAATTTTTCAGTTTATAATGTGTACAATCGGGCAAATCCATATATGGTAAATTTCAGTGCAAGAACGCAAAAAATATATATGAATTATTTGCTGCCCATAATACCTTCATTTTCATGGACTTTCCATTTATAGGTATATTTTTATGAAGAAAATTTCAGGTTTTATATTTTTATTGTTAGTTGTAACATCCTGTCAATCTGACCTGGAGTACAAAATAAGCGGTTATACTCAAAAAATAATCGTAGAAGGTTATATTTCGACCGGTGAATTCCCAAAAGTGTATTTAACGCTAAACTTTCCTCTCTCAAAATCAACAGACTCGATTAATATTTTAGAAAATGTTATTCGCACTGCAAAAGTTACTATTTCTGATGGTGTAAATACTGAAATTCTGACATCTGGTTGGGAAACAAACAAAAGACATTTTCCGCCTTACATGTATGTTGGCACTGAAATTAAAGGTCAGGAGGGTAAAACATATTATATCACTGTTGATTAT
>CAIQOG010000031.1 GCA_903873355.1 uncultured Bacteroidales bacterium | reverse complement strand
TTTGTCATGTGTTATGGTATTGATCTTATCAATGGCAGTAAATGTAATTCCTCCAACATTCTTCGATGGTACATATACTAATCCGACATTCCCCGAGCCACTTGGATTAATAACTGTCGTTATAGTATTGTTGCTAAATCCACTCATTGGCGAAATCACGTTATCGAAATTACAAACGATTACATTGCCTCCATAATTTGGAACATAATTATCTACAATACTTACCCCATTCGCCATCACATACATTGCAGGCAAATCCTTACTAAACAAACTAACAGGGCTATTATACATAGTCATAAAGTCAGTAACAGATGCCTGCCCGGGGAAAACTGAATAGTAATGTGCTCCTGTTAATGTTGGGTCATATTTATTTCGCCACATGACCACCATACTAACTCTGTGTCCGGTAAGTGGAGCAAGTATTTGTTTTGTCCAATAGTCTGTACAATCTGACCCATCAGCATTTATTATACCTTCAATTCCTGTTTCTGTCACTCCACAGGGTTTTTTCTTTAGCTGCGAAACTATCGAGAGATTAATGAGGTTGGTTGTAAATGCATCGGTATAAAGTCCATGATAACAATCCATGCCAATAAAATCAACATAATTATCACCCGGCCAGCGAAAAAGGATGTCTTCCTTGGTTTGAATACCATCCAATTGAGGTGATATGGCATAAATAAATTGATGAACGCCTTTTGTATCGCGTAAATAAGAAACCGTAAAACGCCAGAGATTTATAAATTCATCCTGCGTTGTACATACAGTACCCCACCACGACCACGATTGTGTGTGTTCGTGAAAAGGGCGAAAGATAATTGGGATTAAATTTCCCTGATTGTCTTTTAATGATGCCGCAAAAGTTGCCAGCCGGTCAAGCCATGTTTTAAAACGGATATTTGTCACACTACCTTCGGTTACAATTTGTTTGGCAACTGTAGTATTTGAAACATCCCAGGCATCACCATTGGTAATCGGATTGTTCAAATGGCAACAAGCAGTAATTACCTCACCACGAGCACGGGCTTCCTTAATCACTCTCAGACGAATAGGATTGTCGGGGTTATTGTTACAACGATCATCCATTACTTCTGCAAAATCCACACTGAAAACTCCGGGATAATCGCCACATACATCTTTTGTGTCAGAACCACCTGCTGAATTGTACCATGTTCTTCCATAAATCAAATCGTCGTGATGACCAAACATAAATCCCTTTTCGGGAATTTTCCACAACTGGGAGTAAAGCGCTTTGGTTTCTGCTGTGGTACTTTTATCTACCATACACAAGGTATCAAGGTTGGTGCCAATCGCTCTTGATTCACTATGCTCAGTTAATCTATTTGCCTGACCCTTTCCTGACACAGTACTTGTTATAAAAAGAAAAACAGCAAGAATTTTTATTAGCCTATACATTTTGTAATTTAATAAAAGAGGCTGTCCCAAATATCGATTTAAGACAGCCTCCAGATGTTAAATATGAATTCTCTTGCTTCTGAATTACAGTTTATTTCTAACCAAAATTTTCTGAATATCCTGCCCTTCTGAATTTTTCAAGCGAACAAAATAAACCCCATTAGTTATACCAGACAATTCTATTACTGAGTCTTCGTGGATATTTACAGATTTAATTACTACTCCGGTAACTGTTATCAATTCCACCAAACCAGTTCCATTACATTTAACGCTTAAATTATTTTGTGCCGATGAATAAAATATTGATGATTTAACGCCACTATTTACATCATTTACAGCGGCAATATCTTTTTTTACCAATATAATATCGTCAATATAGAAAGTAAAAGCAGGTTTGCTTTGCCATGCTTCCGGAAATAACACAATCTTATCATAAGTATTACTGGTTATTGTTGAAATATCCATTGACAATTCCTGCCATTCGTTAGGGGTTGTATATGCAGGATACAATCCTAATGCTTGATTAACAGCGCTGTTTGTCTTGTCTTCCAGTTTCTCATAAATGAAGGTAAATGCCTGAGATGACAACACTCTAAAATTGATTTTGTCGTGTGTGGCAGTATTTATTTTATCAACAGTATTAAAAGTGATACCACCATCATTATTTGCAGGTACTGATACTGCGCCAATATTTCCGGTACCATCAATATTAATTATTGTAGAAATAGTATTGTTTCCAAATGCTCCCATTGGTGCAATCACATTATCGAAGTTACAAACTATCACATTTTTTGTGTAATCAGGCACATACTTTTCTACAAACGTAACATTGTCGATATACAAATCGAACGAAGGTTTTGCATCATAAGCGGCTATCTTCAGCGCTATCTTATCATAAGTTCCGGCAGTACCCGCAGTCATTCCACTCAAGGAGATATAAATATCCTGCCATGTATTAGCACCCGTATATTTATACGATCCATTCCAATCCGCCGATTCAGTCCATTCCGCAGTAATTAACGAAGGAACAAAACGATAGTTTGTTTCGGTTGATTTTACACTTATTTTTAAGAATTGATATGGGTTTACATCAAAACCCGTCGGAAGTGTAAAATAAATATATTCACCGGTATTATTAGCAGGAACGGTAATGACACCGGCACCGTTAACTGTGTTCATAGTACTTCCAAAAGAACCTGAAGTACCTGTAAAACAAGTAATGTCATTGAAGTTATTCAATACTAAATCAGCTGAATATACGCTGAGACTACAAAGAGCGATGAATAGAAGAGTAATTGTTTTTTTCATAAGATTTGATTTTTGATTGTTTAAATTCTATACTAACAGGTAGTCTAAGTAGTAAAAAAGTTACTGTTAATATGTTGATTTTCCATTTATTAATCAACGGTACAAAAATAGATATGATTGATGATTATTTGTTACATAATTCAGTCAAATGATTATACTTTTTTGAACAGTCAACTGTCTGAAAAAGTATAGTTGAAGTTTTTTCTTGCTATATTAATAAAAATCCTTCCGGCTTTATAAGTAGTACTGACAAGAAGATTCTGAGGTTTTTATACTAATAAATCGAGTTATTATTATTTTAAACTAAGAAAAAACTGATTTTTATAATTGTGCTTTATTATATGATTCTATGCTTTGATATAGCTACTACTAAAGAATAAATATGAATAACCGAAAGATGTGATTTAGAAAAAAATATTTCATAAAACAACCGAAAATATGATTTGAAGAGTTGCAGTAAAAATCTCAAGAAAAAATTTAGATGACGAATTGCTTTATATTTTAAACATTTCATTACTTTTGCATAAGAAACCGATTTATACTCTGATTTATGTCGAATACACGAAAAATGCTTATTGAAGTTGCACGTCAGCTTTTTGCCAAAAACGGCAAAAAAGATGTAACGATGAATGACATTGCCGAAGCCTCGAAAAAAGGACGTAGGACGTTGTATACTTACTTCAATAATAAAGAGGAAATATACAAGGCCGTGATTGACAAAGAATTAGACACTATACTCGAACGGTTGAATGTGGTTTCTACCCAAATAATGGAACCTGACGAAAAGCTTACCGCACATATTCTTACTCATTTGGATGCGGTAAAAGACGTGGTAAACCGTAACGGTTCGCTGCGTGCCGATTTCTTTCATGATATTTATGAAGTGGAACGTAAACGCAGGAAAATTGATGTTCAGGAAATTTCATTAATTCGTACCATTATCGTTCAAGGGATAAAAAAAGGCGTTTTTAAACGTATGGATGCGGATTTATCGTCTACTATCATTTTCTATGCAATCAAAGGCCTGGAAGTGCCATATATCCGGCAAAACATCAATTCTGAATTTGAGAAAAACAAAAACAGTATCGTTGAGTTTGTATTTCAGGGTATCAAAAAGAAACACTGAGCCTTTCAAAGTAACTTTTTGGTTGTAAAACACCTCCTCAAGTAACCTCCCGATAAATTTCCTTTCAGCAGAAATTTCAATTAAAGATTTTTTTCTTTAATTGAAATTAATAACTACCTTTGCAGACCCAAACTCTCAAACTAAATAATAATGGCGTTTGTAAATAATACCATGATAATCAGGAGGGAATTGATGTCCAAACTGATTAAACTCTACAAAGAAGGAGAATTACTCAGCGAAATTGACCGTATTCCCATCAAAATGTCACCAAAAAATGCACAGTCACGCGGACGCTGCTGCATACATAAGGAGCGAGCAGTGTTGAAATACAAAATGCTACCGATTCTCGGATACAGCATCAACGAAGAGGAAGACGAACTCACTCCACTTTCGACCTATGCACAACAGGCTCTGGAACGCAAAAAGCTGAATAAAAGTATACTAACCGTTGTTGACGAAGCTTGTACTTCCTGCGTGAAAACGAATTATGTGGTTACCAATCTTTGTAAAGGCTGCGTGGCCCGTTCGTGCTACATGAATTGCCCCAAAGAAGCTATCAGCTTTATGGATAATGGTCAGGCTCATATCAACCACTCAAAATGTATAAACTGCAGTATTTGTAAAGAAGCATGCCCATACCACTCAATTGTTTATATACCTGTTCCCTGCGAAGAAGCCTGCCCTGTAAAAGCAATACAGAAAGATGAAAACGGCATAGAACAAATTGATGAATCGAAATGTATTTACTGTGGAAAATGTATTAATGCCTGTCCGTTCGGTTCTATCTTTGAAGTTTCACAGCTATTTGATATTCTGCAAGCTATCAAACGCGGTGAAAAGTTAGTTGCTATCATGGCACCTTCCATTATGTCACAATTCAACAATACGATAGGCGAAATAGGTGTTGCTGTTGAAAAAATCGGATTTGTGGAAGCTATTGAAGTAGCTTTCGGGGCTATGGAAACCACTCGTCGTGAAGGAGCAGAGTTGCAGGAAAAACTGGAAGAAGGTCAGCAGTTTATGACTACTTCGTGCTGCCCAACCTATATTGAGCTGGTAAACAAACATTTACCTGAAATGAAAACCTATGTTTCGCACACCAAATCACCTATGTATTATACCATTGAACTGGCGAAAGAAAAACATCCCGATGCGAAAGTGGTGTTTATTGGTCCATGTGTGGGCAAGCGCAAGGAAGTGCAGGATAATCCGCTGATAGATTATATTCTGACATTCGAGGAAATTGATACGCTGTTTACCGGTTTGGGAATTGAAATGGAAAAACCGACGATTGAAAAAGAAACAGCTCCTATGCCCGGACGTGGTTTTGCACGGGCAGGTGGTGTGATAGCTGCAGTTCAGACGCTTTACCCAAATATGGGAATAGTACCGGTTCAGGTAGCTAATTTGAATAAGAAAAATATCGGACTACTTAGGGCTTATGCCAAGGGAAAAGCTCCGGGAAATTTTATCGAAGTAATGGCATGCGAAGGTGGCTGTATTTCAGGACCATGCGGAAAAATTGATTACGCTCAGGCTCAGAAATTCTTCAAAAAAGCAATGGAGGAAATGTAGTCAACAGTAAGCAGTAAGCAGTAAACGGCAAACAGTTAGCGGCAAGAAAAAAGAGTAAATTCATAAATGATTTTACTCTTTTTTTAATCCATTGAATTGATCGTAAATCACCTGCTTAAGCCTGCAGTTGCATTCGCATTTTCCGGTTTCAAGTAATCCACTGCGTTTAAGCAGATCGTATTCAGTTTTAAAACTTTCGGTAAAAATTCCGGATGTTAGATTTTCTTCAATTTGTGACTGAGTCCACCATTTGGCTTGTTCTACAAAGCGTTCGCTCAGTTTAAATTCGGAAATCATACAGCTTATAAACAAAAAAGAATACTGAATTTCATCTTTACAATCGACTGTATAATTGGACAAAAACATATATTTAAAATCTTCTATTTCAAGCTTTTTCTTCACGGTACGAGCCACACATTGTTCAATCGATTCTTCCATTACAACATGTGCCGAAATGGTACTATCCCATAAATCATTTGAAGCGTTGTGTTCGTCAGGCTTTTTGTGAAGTAAAATCATTCCTTTATCTACAAAAAGAATTCGTATCACCGGATGACGGTATTTTTTATCATCATTCAGGCTCTGGTTCTGTTGAATACTTCCAACAATTTTACCCTGATTATTTACGATTGGTATCCATTCCTCAAGGATTAATTTAGATCGGATAATTCTGACACGCAGTAATTCGAAAATCACCAGAAAAAATAATATCCCGAGGTAAATTGATTGCAATAATTGCTGATACAGATGTACCTGAACTGCATAATTCTTAACAACAAGATAGCCTGTGATATATAAGAACGTTACAAATACAAACGCCCGGATTACTCTGTTTAATTCTTCAAAATTATTAGTCATTGGAGTAAGACCGGACATAAATTGAAGTACAATTTTTTGAATAGGCTTTCTCAAAACTAAGAAAACGATAAAAAAGGACATTACCACTGTTTCATATAATATGTCGGAACTTATTATCTGATAAGGCAAGAATGTTTCAAGCACTGCAAAAAGGCTCACTAATACAAAAACTATTGTACTAATCAAATGCCATATAAAGATATTATTATATGCGAAAAATATGTAAATCAGCAAGATAAGAGCAAAAGGGAAAGATATTTCCCATGCAGAAGTTATTCCAAAGAAATCGTCAACCACTAAAAACATTAGCAGTGGCAGAAAATGAAGTACGGGATTAAAAAATGATTCTTTTATGTGTTTTCGGAGTTTATCCATAACTAAATACTATAATCTTGATTTACAACAAGAATACAATGATTATAGTTTTTAGCAGGACACAAAAAACAAATATATTAACCTAAAACGCCATCATGCGGCTTACATACTTACCAATGATATCAAACTCCAGATTCACAACCGTCCCGGCTTTAATCTGGTGGAAATTGGTATGTTCGTAGGTATAAGGAATAATGGCCACCTGAAAAGAGTCGTCTTTGGAATTGACAACAGTGAGGCTCACTCCATTTACTGTAACGGAACCTTTTTCAACAGTCATATATCCCTGACGTGCCTTGTCAATGTCGAAGTCATAACTAAATGTGAAATACCAGCTTCCGTCCGATTCTTCAACTTTTGTGCAAACAGCGGTCTGATCGACATGTCCCTGAACAATATGGCCATCCAAACGGCCATTGATCATCATGCTCCGTTCAAGATTTACTTTATCTCCCACATTAAGCAATCCAAGGTTAGTTTTCAATAAAGTCTCCATAATGGCTGTCACTGTATAGGTCGTTTCAGTTTTATTGACGACCGTGAGGCAAACCCCATTGTGTGAAAGGCTTTGATCAATCTTGAGCTCATTTACAAAATCACAATTCAGTGTGAGATGAACGTTTTCGCGTTCTTTTTGGATGGCAACTACAGTACCCATTCCTTCAACAATTCCAGAAAACATGTTGTACGATTTTAAATT
>CAIQOG010000030.1 GCA_903873355.1 uncultured Bacteroidales bacterium | reverse complement strand
GGGATGAAGAAAACCCTGAATGGCAGGATATTTTGGAGAAAAGTGGAATCTCGGATAAATTAAAAGAACTGAGTGAATTGCAACTCGAAGGTGCAGATGTTTATATGAGCACATTCTCACTGCTTAAAAATTTTCCTTTTTTTACTGACCCAAGTAATTGGTTTTTGCCGTTCGACCCGCACTATTCTACTGTAAATGAGCTTTTTGTTACCGAAGATAAATCGTTGATCTCAGCATTTGTCGAAAACAATATAATGTGTAATTCAGACAAATACTCTTTTTGCCATAGCATTCTGCAAATGCCTGAATCACAAAGAAATATGCTTAAGAACTCATTTAAATCAGAGGCCGATCAATTGACCGAAATGATGAATGATGAGGCAATTCTTAACCCTGAACAAGTGTCGAAAAATATCTCAAAGCAATATATACAGGATTTATTCCGCTTTTTTAAGTTGTATTCTAAACATGCTGATTTTGCTGATATGTTTAGCTTTTCGCTATCGATGCATCATTCGTACTTATTTGATATTCTGGCTGGAAACACTGATTTTAAAACCAGCATTGCCGAGTATTATTTTTCAAAAAATCACTACACTCAAGCATTGGAACTTTTTGAAGAAATTCAGCATGAATCAGAACCAATGGCTGCATTATATCAAAAAATCGGTTACATGTATCAGCAAACTTCTCAGTTCTCCAAAGCACTTGAAGCATACAATAAAGCTGATATAATTCAACCCGATGATATCTGGACCATACGAAAAATGGCACTTTGTTACCGATTGTCAGGGAATTTCGAAAAAGCCCTCGAATTCTATCAGCATGTAGATTATCTGTATCCCGAACAAACTAAGGTTTTGATGCAGATAGCTCATTGTTTGGTGGAATTGAAGAAATTTAAAGATGCATTGAATATTTATTTTAAATTTGATGCACTTGAAGGTGATAATCCAAAAATTTGGAGAGCTATTTCGTGGTGTTCATTTGTTACCGGTAATTTAAAACAAGCAGCATATTATGCCGGTAAGCTTATTGATACAGAGCCTAATGTGCATGATTATATGAATATGGCGCATATTACCTGGTGTAAGGGAAACCATACAACAGCTGTAGAGTATTACAAAAAAAGCCTTGAGAAGTTTGGCGGTAATTGGGATTTGTTTTTTGCTGCATTTAATGAGGATAAATCCTATTTGATTGCCAACGGAATAGATAAAGATGAAATTCCGATAATGATGGATGCCCTGGTACAAGAACAGTAAGAAGTAAATACCATCATTTTCAAGCTATGAAGTAAAAATCATTTTCATTGTTTAAGTTTGTACACCATCCTTATTTGATTTGTTCGGGCTTTTGCAGTTGTCTTTTCCCCATCTCAGACCAAAAAATATCTGTGCTTATGGCATTTTATAAGGTTACCTGTGAATAGAATCCTCCATATTCATTGCTTTTAAATGGTCTTGTGTTCAAATATTTTGGTTACCTTTGACATCGCAAAAAAAAACAGCAAAATAAATCTCATTTGCCGATTGATTATTGTTTTTGAATTATGATATCTCTTTTCAAAAAGGAATTACATGCGTTTTTCAGTAATGCTACCGGTTATATTGTAATAGGTATATTTCTGACAATCACAGGATTATTTCTCTGGGTTATTCCCGGTGAATATAATGTGGTTGATTCCGGATATGCCAATGTTGACGGACTTTTTCATCTTGCACCATGGTTGTTTTTGTTTCTATGTCCTGCGGTTACCATGCGACTTTTTGCTGAAGAAAAACAAACCGGAACATGGGAATTACTGGTTACAAAACCGTTATCAAAGACCCATATTGTGTTGGGTAAATATCTGGCATCCTGGGTGTTGGTGCTTCTTGCACTAATTCCTGTAGTGTTGTACTATTTCACTGTATTTTATCTGGCTGAACCGGTTGGAAATGTGGATTCGGGTGCATTCTGGGGCTCATTTATCGGACTGTTTTTTCTGGCAGCGGTTTATGTGGCGGTAGGCACTTTTGCGTCAGCACTATCTACAAATCAGATAGTTGCGTTTATCATATCAGTAGTTATTTCGTTTTTTTTGTTCTATGGTTTTGAATTGCTAACAAGTTTCTTTAGCTCTGGAAAAATCATTCAGTTGCTTGATACATTGGGAATTCATGCACATTACAAATCAATGAGCCGGGGCGTGATTGATTCACGGGATATGTTGTATTTTATATTGTTGAGTGCCGGATTTTTATCGGCCACAGTTTGGAAAGTAAGGAAGTGAAAAATATAATATTTAATTATGAATTCAGATTAGAAAAAGCCCTATATATTAATAACCAACGATGATGGTTATGAGTCAAAAGGAATAAAAGTGTTGACATATTTGATGATGGAAATAGGTGAGGTTATTGTTGTAGCACCCGATGGACCACGATCTGCGCAGTCCAATGCTCTCACAGTTACTCATCCAATTCGATTCAAAAAGGTTGAAGAAAAGGAAGGCCTTAAACGTTATTGTTGTACAGGAACTCCAACAGATTGTGTAAAATTGGCGTTGAATGAGATTGTTGAACGTAAGCCGGATCTTATTGTTTCAGGGATTAATCATGGCTCAAATTCAGCAGTAAATGTGATTTATTCAGGTACAATGGGAGCCGTACTGGAAGGCTGTGAGAATGGCATTTTGTCGATTGGATTTTCAATAGATACACACTCACTCGATGCAGATTTTGCTAATTTCGAACCCTATGTTTTGAAAATTACCCGTGAAGCGTTGAAAAATGGTTTGAGTCGTGGTATATGCCTGAATGTGAATGCGCCAAAAGGTGAGATTGCCGGAGTAAAGGTGGTACGACAGTCTGATGGTCAGTGGGTTAAGGAATACGAAAAAAGAACCGATCCTCAGGGACGACACTATTTCTGGCTGACCGGTTATTTTGAAAACGGTGAACCGGATGCACAGGATACAGATGAATGGGCTATTTTGAATAACAATATTTCTATTGTACCTACTAAAATTGATTTGACTGCTTACGAAGCAATAGAAGATGTAAAAGGATGGGAAATTTAATTTGTTAAGCTCATGAGGTTTATTAGGTTAATAATGTTCTTATGTAACGAATGAACCAATCAACCAATAACAAAATGGAACGTTTCAATAAATTCCTTTATGGACTGATTCCGGGATTAATCCTGCCGGTAATGTTTATGTGGATATATTTAAACAGGTTTTATCCAAGTCATACGTCATTTGTTGAATCCATAAAAGAAATTTGGCCGGGAGTTTTAATGGGTAAATTACTTTTATTGTCAATTATGCCAAATCTTGTACTTGTTTTTGTATTTTACAAATCAGATAGTTTCAAAATTGCCACTGGAATGATGATAGGAGTGATACCCTATCTGATAGCAAGTTTTTTTATGCTATAAATTAGAAGTAAACTGCAACCAGTACACGGTAGAAGTATGCAAAACCAATCAACCGATTAATCAGGCACCAATAAACTAAAACTTAAATGCGATACTTCCTTATAGCCGGTGAGGCATCAGGCGATTTACATGGATCGGGTTTGATGCGTGAACTCCGAAAGGTCGATTCAGATGCTGAATTCTGCTTTTTGGGTGGCGACCTTATGTTGGCAGAAGGAGGAAAATTGGTGAAACACTATCGTGACATGGCTTTTATGGGTTTTTGGGCTGTATTGAAAAATGCTCCAATGGTTCTCAGAAATATAAATGACTGCAAAAAAGCCATAATTAATTTTCAACCGGATGTGGTTATACTGATTGATTATCCGGGGTTTAATCTGAGAATTGCAGAATTTGTAAAAGAAAATCTGAAAACTCCTGTTTATTATTATATTTCACCTAAAATCTGGGCATGGAAAGAGTACCGCATTAAAGATATTAAACGGTATGTGGATAAAATGTTTACCATTTTCCCTTTTGAGACTGAGTTTTATGCCCGTCATAATTATCCTGTAGAATATGTTGGAAATCCAACCATTGATTCAATCCAGAATCGCCCCAATCAAAATCAAACCTACGATGAATTCATTATTGAGAATAATCTGACAAAAAAACCAATTATAGCTGTTTTGGCAGGAAGTCGTAAGCAGGAAATCTCTGCATGTTTAAAGCGTATGACTGATGCTGCTTCGTTTTTTAGGGATTATCAGGTAGTAATAGCCGGTCCGCCGGGAATTGACACTTCATTTTATAAGAATATACAGGCCGGGATAGATATTCCAATAATATTTGGTAAAACCTACGAGTTGCTTCAACAATCGAAAGTATCGATAGTCAATTCGGGTACAGCGACTCTTGAAACAGCCTTGATTGGGACACCTCAGGTGGTGGTTTATCATGTTATATTTGGGAAACTGGCTTCTTTACTTCGAAAATATGTAATAAAAGTTCCGTTCATTTCATTGGTAAATCTTGTGGCCGAAAAAGAAGTTGTATTAGAACTGGTTGCACAGCATTTTACTGTCGAGAACGTGACTCAAGAATTGAATAAAATTCTGAGTGACACCGCTTATTGCGAATCTATGCTCGTTGGCTACAATACTATACGAAAGTCATTAGGTGAAACAGGTACTGCAAAACGTGCTGCTCAGAAGATAGTAGAATCACTCAAGCCATAACGCAAGCCATTGCAATGCTGTAGAACTTAGATAATGTGGTTTCGCTCCGTGAAGTAAGCACTACCGGGTTATCAGTTCCCTGAAGTAGTCCACCCATCTGAGCCCCTGCAAACAGCGCTAAACCTTTATAAAAAGTATTTGCGCATTCAAAATTGGGAAAAATCAGTATGTCTGCATCTCCCAGAACGGGACTTGATACATTTTTTATACTTCCACGCTCTTTATCTAATGCCAGGAAAATATCCAGTGGTCCGTCAATTATAACATTTCCAAATTCGCCTTCACGCCACATTTGCATAATATCAAGATAATCTTGCATATACTGAATTTTTGGATTTGCTACTTCAGTGGCATGAATAAGTGCAATTTTGGGTTTTATTATACCAAACTTATTTGCTGTATTGATAGCATATTTTATCATTGTTATACGTTGCAATAGAGTAGGGGAGGGGATAACAACAGGATCACTGAAGAATACAAGTTTGTGGTAGTTCGGGATTTCCATTGCAGCATTGTAAGTCATAACTGTTCCGGGTTTCAGAATCCCTTTTTCTTTGTCAAGAATAGCTCGTAACAGCACATCTGTATTGACAAGACCTTTCATCAGAATGTCAGCTTCACCTTGTTTTACCATTCGAACAGCTTCAATAGCCGATTCTTTTACTTCCGGGACATCTATGATATGTACAAAAGGGGAAAGAGAGTGTGATTCGAATAAATGTGGCGACTCAATAGATGCGACATCGCCAATCAGATAAGCCTCTATAATACCCAAATTAACGGCTTGTAAAACTGCATCAAGTGTATGCTCATCTACCGCGTTGGCTACAGCCATACGTTTCCGGCAGTTAAGCTCCGAAAGGTGTGCTGTCAATTCTGCAAATGTAGAAATTCGTTCCATTTGTTGTAACTCAAAGAAGGTTATCCTGTACAAATGTAGATATATTTTTCTGAGTAACAAATTATTATAAATAATTGTTTTCCAGCTTATTATATGGCAAAATTCCGAAAATCTTATCAAAACTTACTGATTTTTGATTTTTTGTTCATAAACAAAGTTTCTTTCTATCTTTTTGTCTGTTTCGATTACGAATTGTAAGAATTACAAATTTATTTTTAGGGATAAATATTGTTGTATTTCTTATTAAATAGTTGGTTTTAAGATTCACGTATCAGGAACAATTTTGCCCTATAAAATTAATGGTGTAATTGATTTTTTCTTGAAATACATTCAGTAAAAACAGTCAACGTTTACAAATAATACTAGCCCGATTTAAAGAAAATAAGTCATGTATTTTTGAAGAGTTGACACATGGCATTACGCATAATTAACTTTAAATTTAATTCAGCAGTTGTTTATTTTGCTCGCAAATATTATCGAATAATAGATTTTTCAATTTAAAGAAAGGGTATGAAATTTAAATTATTTTGATGGATTGACGCTATCAAAAACCGAAAAAATGATCTCTATTTTTTGTGAATCAAACAAAGAAAATTTGCAAAAATTGATATGAAAACAGGATTAATTTTTATATATTTTCAGTACAAAAAAGGTTTATCTTTGACCGTAAGATAACTTAAAATCTGTGGTAAAAAATTTAAAACAAAGGACGCAAAGATGTAAATTTATATAGTAGATTTATCATGTTTTAAATAAAATATATTCCGGATTTTAAATTAAAATACCCAGTCAATATTACATTTTGACTGGGTATTTTTGTGCTAAAAAGCTTACAATTTTAGTCTTTGTTTATTATAGTTATTAGTCTTTGTTTAATGATTTATTTACATAAACTAATTTGGAAATTAGTTGTAAATACACGTTTATTTTTGGTGTTTATTTCTTAAAATACTTTCGTCACTGACGTTAAAATATCAGGAAATATTAACTTCCCAATAGCCGGTTTTGTCAGAACCATTACGTGAAATAATCCCTTCTTCCTGTAGTTTTTTTATTGTTCGGGTTACAGTTCTACGAGATTTATTTAGCCTCAATGCAAGTTCATCTAATGTGATTTTTGGGTTAGATTTAATATGGTTTACAGTGTCAGATACAGTGTCATTTGACTGTTTTTCGTCAAAATTAACCACTTCAGATACAGTGTCAGATACAGTGTCATTATTTATTATTGATACTACATCTTTCTCAACTTCCTCATTATCGCCTAAATCAGTGGTTTTTGAAATTTCACTTACAGTGTCATTTGTGTTGAATAATACAGTGTCATTCGTAGTATTGTTTTCAGTGTCACTGGCAATATTGTTTACAGTGTCATCAGTATTTTCATTTACAGTGTCATTATTGTTGTCGCTAATAAATTTATTATCAACACTATATGGATTTGTAATTACAGTGTCATTTGGTTTTTGGTACGTCTGTGGCTCGGAATATGTGCTTACAGTGTCATTTGCAGTGTCATTATTTTCGCTTTTTAATGCCACACCTTGTCGATTTCTAAGCGTAGTTAGAATTTCTTCAAGCATAAATTCAATGAAATGGGCACTGTCTGAAGTCCTCGTACTTCGGCTAATTGCATCGTAGTATTGCTGTTGATTTTGAAAAATTATACTCTCTACCGGGAGATGTTCAAAGATAGGATGTAGCTTGCTTAAAATTAACGATTGCCAGAGTCTTCCAATTCGACCATTGCCATCAATGAATGGATGAATAAATTCAAATTTGTAATGAAAAATACAGCTTTTAATTAACAGATGATCATTGGATTCTTTTAACCATTCGAACAGGTCATCCATCAGAAAAGGAACCCTCTCTGCAGGGGGTGCAACATGAACTGCAATCGTGCCGGAAAATACCCCGACACCACCCTTGCGAAAACTTCCAGCTTCCTCAATTAAAGTCTCCATCATCAACCCCTGGGCTCTTAACAAATCGTTGATGCTATAAGGATTTAAAGTTGAAAATGCATCGTAAGTTTTTATAGCATTTTTTACTTCCTGAATTTTTCTCAATGGAGCAACTACTGGCTTACCTTCCAAAATATCTGTGATCATATTTTCGGAAAGAGTATTACCTTCAATTGCTAATGAAGCTTGAATAATTTTTATCCTGTTTTTGTTGCGCAAAACAAAACCATCTTCTTGTTCCATACGGATGGCATACCGTTCAACCTGAGCCGAAATATCAGCTATCAAATTAATAAGTTTTGCACTAATAGTAAATGTTGGTTTGTTCATATAAAATTTATTTTCGAGATTGTAATGTTATTTGTTTTTCTGCCACAAAAATACTAAATATCCAATTCACTTTTTTATAATAATTGTACTATTTCATTTTAAAATTTATAATTAATAATACAATTAACAGG
>CAIQOG010000029.1 GCA_903873355.1 uncultured Bacteroidales bacterium | reverse complement strand
TTGATTTAAGGCTGCAAAGATGATAAATTATTTTTATTTGTGCAAGAAAAATATCTTTTTTATCAATTCTTTTAAATTATTTTATCCCTAGTTTCTTCAAAACATCCTTTGGAACAGCGTCCTTATGCACCAGAATATCAATGGTTTTGTGTTTTACAAAGGTTTCGCTGGCATACCATATTCCTTTGTATTTGGAATCAGTTCCCCATGAGTTTTTTACCAGATAATATTTTGTGCCGTTTTGATCGGTGGCGGTGCCAAAAATCACCATTCCGTGGTCGTCGGTGGTTTGGAAATTATCAAAAGCCTGCTGACGAACTTCGGGAGTTACTTTCACTTCGGGTTGCGGACCTTTGACTTTGTAAATCTTTTCGTCGATTTCTTTTTGCGTCAGGTTCAACCATTTAGCCTGATCGCTGCCGGGCAGATTGGCTACTTTGGTTTCGGGGTCTACAGCTACACCGTTGCGGGTAAATCCTTTTTCGCTCACATCCGAAGCCCAGGCCACACAATAACCTTTGTTGATGGCATTGTCAAAAATGCTCATAAACTCATCCAATGGCAGGTTATACGATTCTGCCCAGCGCCAGTTGTCCGGAATTTCCACCACAAAGGGTTTATAATAAGGATGATGCGTAAATGAAGTAAGTGATACGTAATCGTCAAGATTCAAGCCGAGTGACTGGAAGTAGGTTTGCGGATTGTATTTTTTGCCATCAGTAGTAAATTCAGTCGGACATTTACCCAAATAAGCATCCAAAATGCCATCAAAACCGGCTTTCCATGCGGTGGAGAGCTTTTTGTTTGGATTTGAAACAATAACTTTCACATAAGCTTCGGTCAAGGCATCCAGTTCGCCGTGTTTGTGTTTTTCTTCGCCGTAATTTAGTCCTGTCATTTCTTTGTCCGGAACAACTCCATAGTTTTGAAGCGCGTAAACCACGTCGTAGAACGAACCCCCGGCAGCAAAATTGATGGTTCCGTTCATCCGAACATACTTATCTGCTTTGTCGGAATAAGTGTGATGAACCAAGTACATTTCAGACAAATCCACTTCGGGTTTGCCCATGCGGAGCAATTCTGATTCGAAAAATCCAAGCGTGGAGAAACACCAGCAGGTTCCTGAACTGGCCTGATTTTTTACCGGAGTAATTTTGTTTTTCTTTACGATAGTGAATTTAAAGGAATCAACCTTTGCGGTGTCTCTTTCTGCTTTTTCAGCAAATATGCTTCCGGTAATGACCAAAAGCGAAATGAATAGAATTAATTTTTTCATTCTACCCCCAACCCCTAAAGGGGAGTTAAGATTAGTTTGATTTGATGTGTTTTTTCTGATGTTCTTCATGCTGATAATTTTTATATTCAATAATAACCAAGTTACCCTTTAGGGGTTAGGGGTCATTTTATTTTACAGGTATATTTTCTAATGTTGCCAAAAGATAATCCCAGAATTTCTGTACCGTAGCGATGTTAACTTTTTCATCGGGCGAATGTGGATAGCGAATGGTTGGACCAAACGAAATCATATCCATTTTTGGGTAATGGGTGCCCAAAATTCCGCATTCCAGTCCGGCATGGATAATCATTACTTTCGGTGTTTTGCCAAATTTGTCTTCGTACACTTTGCTCATTACTTTCAAGATCGGCGATTCAAGGTTTGGTTTCCAACCCGGATAACCTCCCACTAAATCCACCTTAGCACCAGCCAAAGAGAATACGCTTACCACCATGGAAGCCAGTTCTTCTTTGCGGCTTTCCACCGAACTGCGAATCAGACAACGAACAATGATGGAGCTTCCATCCGATTTGATTATAGCCAGATTATTTGAAGTTTCCACCACAGTTGGCAATTCGGGAATAAAACGAGAAACAC
>CAIQOG010000028.1 GCA_903873355.1 uncultured Bacteroidales bacterium | reverse complement strand
CGAAAATTCAAATTTGGTTTATCGAATCATGAACGAGAATTTGTCTACATTCTTTAGGGCTATACCAGTTCCGCGGGCCACTGCTCGCAATGGATCATCGGCAATATGGAACTGAATGTTCAACTTATCAGTCAGACGTTTATCTAATCCGCGAAGCAATGCTCCACCACCGGCCAGATAAATACCTTTCTGAACAATATCCGAATATAACTCAGGAGGAGTTTGTTCCAAAGCGCTCAGGATAGCTGCTTCTATTTTTGAAATAGATTTTTCGAGACAGTGAGCAATTTCCTGATAAGAAACCGGTACCTGCATTGGAAGCGCAGTCATACGGTTTGGTCCGTGAACGATATAATCTTCGGGAGCATCTTCCAGGTCGGTCAATGCTGCACCAACGTTTATTTTAATCAATTCGGCTGTACGCTCACCAACTTTGATGTTGTGCATACGTCCCATATATTCCACGATGTCGAGTGTTAAGTCATCACCTGCAATACGGATAGATTTGTTCGATACAATACCACCAAGCGAGATAACTGCAATTTCGGTAGTACCACCGCCTATATCAACAATCATACAACCATTCGGAGCTTCTACATCAATTCCGATACCGATAGCAGCAGCCATTGGTTCGTAAATCATGTACACTTCACGTCCACCGGCATGTTCACTCGAGTCACGTACCGCACGAATTTCCACCTCGGTACTTCCCGAAGGAATACAAACTACCATTTTAAGGGTTGGTGAAAATAAATGATTTTTAGAAGGTATCATTTTAATCATACCGCGAATCATTAATTCTGCAGCATAGAAGTCGGCAATAACACCATCGCGCAACGGACGAACCGTGCGGATTCCTTCGTTTTCTTTTCCCTGCATCTGACGCGCTTTTTCACCAATAGCAATCAGTTTATCGGTACGTCTGTCCAATGCCACTACTGAAGGCTCATCCACCACGATTTTATCATTATGAATGATAATCGTATTGGCAGTTCCCAAGTCAATAGCAATTTCTTGTGTAAATGAAAATAGTCCCATTTTCTTAATTTATTTCAGGTTGTTTTATTTTATGTTTCCTCTTTAGACGCTCAATTGAGCATCTGTACGGTATTGTTTAATGTTTAAAATGTCTGAATCCGGTTGTTACCATCGCCACGCCGTTTTGATTGCACGATTCAATTGAAAGTTTATCATTTATAGAACCTCCGGGCTGTATAACAGCTGTAATTCCTGCTTCTGCAGCAATTTGCACGCAGTCGGGGAACGGGAAAAATGCATCCGAAGCCATAACGGCACCATTCAAATCAAATTCAAATGTTCCGGCTTTATCAATTGCCTGATTCAGTGCATCCACACGTGAAGTCTGTCCCACACCGCTCGCACACATTTGTTTGTTTTTTGCAAACACAATGGCATTTGATTTAGTGTGTTTTACAATTTTATTGGCAAACAACAAATCTTCAACTTCCTGAGCAGTCGGTGCTTTTTCAGTCACTACAGTCAGTTCGTCAGCCGATTCGGTATGTATATCTTTATCCTGCACCAACACACCATTCAACAACGAACGGAATTGCTGAGTTTTATATTTTGCATCCTTGATAATCAAAATGATGCGGTTTTTCTTTTGACTCAAAATTTCAATGCCTTCCAAATCATAATCGGGAGCGATTACCACTTCGAAGAATATTTTATGCATTTCTTCAGCCGTTGCTTTGTCGATTACCGCATTGGTAATCAGCACTCCACCAAAAGCTGAAACCGGATCACCGGCCAATGCTGCATTCCATGCATCCACCAACACTGGACGCGAAGCAATTCCGCAGGCATTGTTGTGTTTCAGAATGGCAAAAGTTATATCATCAAAATCATTAATCAGATTAACTGCCGCATCAATGTCGAGCAGGTTGTTGTATGAAATTTCTTTCCCCTGCAATTGTTCAAATATATCTTCAAACTTACCAAAGAAAATACCCTGTTGGTGAGGGTTTTCACCATAACGAAGAGGTTTTGCATCGTTTTCGCTCATGCGGAAACCGCTTTTTTCTTCGCCATCAAAATAATTGAAAATGGCCGAATCGTAGTGCGAAGAAACCGCAAAAGCTTCCTTTGCAAACCAGCGGCGTTCTTCCAGCGTGGTATTTGCACCATTTGCCGAAATCATTTCCAACAGCGGTTCATATTGAGCTTGCGAAGCCACAATCACTACGTCATTAAAATTTTTGGCAGCTGCACGAATCAGCGAAATGCCACCTATATCAATTTTCTCAATGGTGGTTGGCTCATCAGCACCCGCAGCCACAGTGGCTTCAAACGGATATAAATCAACAATAACCAGGTCGATTTCAGGAATTTCGTATTCTTCAATCTGGGCCTGGTCCTGAGCTAAATCGCGACGATTGAGTATTCCTCCAAACACTTTTGGATGTAAAGTTTTAACTCTTCCGCCCAAAATCGAAGGGTAACCGGTCAAATCTTCAACAGCCAGACATGGAATATTCAGCGATTCAATAAAAGATTGTGTCCCTCCGGTAGAGATAAATTCAACTCCTTCGGAGTGAAGTTTCACTATAATTTCATCAAGCTTATCTTTGTGATAAACAGACACTAACGCTCTTTTAATTTGCTTTTTTTCCATATTCAGTTTTTTCATTTTGTTATGGGATGCAAAAGTACAAAAAAACTCTCGGTTTATCAACACAAAAAATGATTGATTTTCAGGGTCAATCATTTTTAATAGCTTGATACATAAAAGCAATTAAATTCGCTTAATAAGACACAAAATTATTAATTGATTTTTTGAGATATTTACTTTTTCTCCTTTGCCTGATTTTCAACAACCCGAAAGAGTATTATTCTAGTTATCAATTTAATAGGTAGTGGTTGATTTAATGGAAACTGAACAGTTCCTTTGGACGTTTTGTAATCTTTCAATTCGATCCTAAACGCCTCAATTGTACTCGCTCCGGGATAGAATCCAATGTGTTTGCCATAGCCCGCAATGTACAACAACATGCCATTCAGCGTGAATGCCGGCATTTGATAGCTGATTTTCTCCTTAGCTTCGGGAACAAGTTCTCTAATCAAATTTCTGAGTTCGGTGAGTTTCGCCTGAGTTGGGAGAGGAAAAGAGTTAATGTATTCATCTATTGATGAATAGGTGGATTTATCCATTGTTATAAATTTATTCAATCGCTTCTTTTACAATTCGAAAAGCTTTTTCCAGTTTCAGCATTTCGGTAGCCATGAATTTATAAAATTCCATCCAATGAATGCGGCGATGGAGGTCAATGCCGGATTTTTGTGTGTAAATGCGGCAAACTTCGTTTCCGGCCTCGCGAACGTAAGCAAAATTCCATATCAATCCATTGGGAAAATCTTTTTCCATCAGCACTTTATAGTTCTCAAACTGCTCATATTTTTCAAGTCGGGCTTTTTCGTCGTGGTGGTTTATTTCCAGAATAACGAAAGCACCTTCACGCGTGGCATCGAATTTCATTTCAACTCCTTTCATCTTGGTATTATAAAGCAGAAATTTGCTTTTACGTCGTTTTAAAGCCGGAATATGACTACAATAAACGCCAAACCCTTCCCAGAATTCTTTTTTTAGTTCTTTCAGTTCTTCTTTACTATACATCTGGTTGATTGGTTAATTGGGTGAATGGTTTATCGGTTTATATGTATGTTGGGTGTTTACCATTGATTAAAAAACTCCGGATTACTCAAAACCAATTAACTATTTAATAATTTTATACAAATTCCCCGGTAAACATTTCACAATGCCTTTAAATTCCATTTCGAGCAACATGGAGGAAATTTTGCTAATCGGTTTTTCTAACTGAATGGCTAATTCATTGAGCTGAATTCCTTCGGGATTCTGGCGTAAAATGCTGACAATACTTTGTTCTTCGTCCGATAAATCGAGAAACAAAGCTGTTTGAATATTTGAAAGTGAACCGGTATTTTGTTTTTCCCAGTTCATAAAACGTAAAATATCATCAGCCGATTCAATCAACGAAGCTTTATTATTCTTAATCAGCGCATTACAACCGGCCGACCATTCATCATTCACTCTTCCCGGAAATGCAAACACATCGCGGTTATAGTCGTTTGCCAGTTCGGCAGTTATCAACGCACCTCCACGAGCTGCCGATTCTACCACCACTGTTGCATCGCATAATCCGGCGATAATGCGATTGCGCTGCACAAAATTTTGTCGGTCGGGGTTTGTTCCGCTGAGGTATTCAGTCAGTAATACTCCTTCTTGCAGCATTTTCACGGCAGTTGGACGGTGAGCTGCCGGATAAATCCTGTCCAAACCATGCCCAATCACACCTATGGTTGGCAGTCCGGCATCAAGTGCCGCTTTGTGAGCACAAATATCCACACCGTAAGCCAGTCCGCTTACAATAATGGCATTAGGTTGTGATATGGCTAAATCGAAAATTAGCTTTTTGCAGTTTTCTTTTCCTGTTTCAGTGGCATTTCGTGTCCCGACAATTCCAATAAATTTGCCGGCATTTAAATCACAATTACCTTTGGCATAGAGCATTATAGGTGAGTCGGGACATTCCTTCAGTCTGTACGGATAATCACGATCAGTAAAAAAAAGTGTTTGAATTTTGTTTTTCAGGATAAATTCAATTTCCTGTTCGGCACGAGCCAAAACCTGCTGCGAAACAATTTCAGATGAAAGTACATCTCCAATCCCGGGAATTTTGGCCAGACTTTTTTGTTTTTCTTTGAAAATTCCTTCTACCGAACCAACATATGCAATCAGGTTTTTGGCCAGATTACAGCCAATGCCTTTAATCAGCGTTATGCCGATTTTGTATTTTAATGTTTCATCGGTCATTACTTCCGTCATCATGCTTTTTTCCGAACGAAAATTTTATTTATAAAACTTTCGAAAACATTCATGAATAACCAGGCAGAAATAATTCCGGTTACATTTGCTGAAAGATCAAGCCAACTCCCCGAACGTTCAAAATAAAGTGGTTGTACTATCTCAATTAACGTTCCCAACAAAAAAGGAAAAGCTATGCAAACCATAAATCCATACAATGATTTGGTTTTATTTTTCTTGTTTGCTAATCGAAAATCGAAAATCAACATACCACATAAACCGGCATACATTAGAAAATGAACCAGTTTGTCTTCATTTTCAAATGTTGGGATGCCATTAAAAGTCGATGATGGCACAAATGACAGGTATAATATACAAGCTATTACGGTTATCGATTTCCAGTAATTTTTCAGGAACTTTATCATGAACTATAGTTCGTATGAATTTTGAATCATTTTATCATTGCAAAGATAAAATTTTGATTTTAAAATTTATTGCTTCACGGAATAAAATTCTAAATATCACTTCAAATAAATAAATTTACAAAAACAAACCCTTCGTACAGGCTTTGTAGGAAGGGTTTGTCGTTCTATTTCAAAGACATCTTTTTAAAGTTTTTCGCCAAATGCCAAATCGCCGGCATCGCCCAAACCAGGTACAATGTACGAATGTTCGTTCAGTTCAGGGTCAATTGCAGCAACCCATACGGTGGTTTTTGATGCAGGGAAATGAGATGAAATATAATCGATTGCCGATTGGCTGGCAATAACTGTTGCTATGTGAATATGAGCCGGTTTGCCTTTGGTAAGTAATGCACCGTAGGCCAACTCCATCGAGCCACCGGTAGCGAGCATTGGATCAGTAATTATCAATGTTTTACCATCTAATCCCGGTGAAGCAATATATTCTATAAAAATGTCAAACTTCAGTGCATCTTTGTACTTACGGTATGCCGACACAAAGGCATTTTCGGCACGGTCGAAATAACTCAGAAAGCCGGTGTGAAAAGGAAGACCGGCACGAAGAATCGTTGAAATCACAATATTTTCGTCAATCACTTGTGTGGGTGCTATTCCAAGTGGTGTTTGAACGTCTTCTTGCACGTAATGCATCGATTTGCTTATTTCGTAGGCCATTATTTCGCCTATACGTTCCATATTCCGACGAAATCGCAATGGATCTTTCTGAATTTCTACTGAACGAATTTCTTTCAAATAATGATTCAGAATTGAATTGTTATCTGACAAATTGTTGATTTTCATGATATATTAGAATTTGTTATTTAAAGGTTTATTTGTGAAATATCTTTAATAAAATATTGATAATAAATGTCTTGGATAAAGTCAAATGATTATTTCAAATGCGATGCCTTCAATCCTTTAATCACGGCATTTGTAAAACCATTGGCTTCCATTTCATTGAGACCCTTAATGGTAATTCCGCCCGGTGTGGTTACTTTGTCAATTTCCACTTCGGGATGTGTGCCGTTAGCTTCCAAAAGGTCGATGGCACCACGCAAGGTCTGAATTACAACTTCTTTAGCAACATCAGGATAAATGCCCATTTCCACACCACCTTCGATTGCAGCACGAATATAACGGAAAGCATAAGCTATTCCGCAGGAGGATAATGACATAAAGGCATTCAATTGTGTTTCCGGCACAAGAAATGCTTTGCCAAGTTCTGCAAACATACTTAAAATTAGGCTTTCCTGCTCATTCGAAGCATTAAACGACGAAATGGTGGAAACGCTTTGAAGTACATCTATTCCGGTGTTTGGTATAATACGGAACATCGTGGCATCGGTGCTGAACAAATTTGCCATCTTTGCAAAATCCACACCCGCAGCAATCGAAACAATTAGTTGCTTTTTGTAGTCAATTTTATTTTCAATTTCATCGGCTACCACTTCTACCAACCACGGCTTTACGGCAAGTATGACAATATCGGCATCTTTGATGATATCGCGATTGGAAGTGCTGACAGTGATTTCGGCATTAAATGCCTTGATGGCATCCAGATTAGCCTGCGAAACGTCACTCATTCGAATATTTTTCGATTGAATCAGTGTTCCCTTTGAAAGTCCGCGGGCAATGGCACCGCCCATATTTCCGGCACCGATAATGGCAATTTGTAGGTTCAAAGTTTCCATAGACAGGATATTTTATTAGCTTTTTAGGCTGATTTATTATTTGAATGACAAAGATAGGATATCTAATTAATAATTCATAATTAGTACTTAAAAATTTAAACTCAGACAGCCCCGAATTCCCCATGGAGCAACTTTTCGTCCATCCAAACCCACGTTATTCAGGTCGGTGAGTCGCCAAACCGATTGCAGTGTAAAGATTCCGAGTATGTTGGTGAAGCCAACACCCACTTCCATGTAGGGTTTGTTCAACGGATTCATGTAAGTCGGATAATCAAGCTGTAATTTGTGTGAATCGTTGAGACTTCCGTAAGCCACATTAAACGAGCACATTTCACGAAGATTCAGTTCTTTTATCAACGGAATCTGGTTCATTATCAATCCATTGAGCATTAACTCTGTATGCAAATTCACGTATTTATCGGCAGCATATTCCATGTAATTCATCATATTGAACTGAAACGTACTGTAACCACCGGTTTCGCTTCCGGGAGGTATTTCGAGCAACTGATATGGCACATTCCCAAAAATCACCCCTGCATCCAGAATATAATTGAACTGTCCAACATCAAACTTTACGAATTGGCGCATGTTGGCAGAAATTTTTGCGTAAGTTCCTGATGGTTCATTACCAACCTGATAATTTCCTGCTTCAAGAATACCATAAATCACTGGTTTAGTGTTGGAAATATAAATGCGCTGCATGTGGTCATCGTACTTCCGCTCACCAAACGAAAAACGGGTGGCAAGCGTAAAAGATTGCTGCAAAAGCGAACCAGCTTTTTCAGTACCATTCAGATTCATTGGCATAGAAGCATTGGCAAACATCAGGTTGTGACGCAGATACAAAAAGCTTTCTATATTTGATGTCCATTCGTTTGATAATGAGAAAGAAAACTCATTTCGTTCAGCCATTTTTCCGGCTGATTTCATGGCAAAAACTGAACTTGAAATATCTTCATCACCAGTAATCAAGGGATTTTCGCGAAACAGAAAATCGTTGTAATTGTAATCAACACGACGAAAATCGTTGGAATAATTCACCCCCAGAATCCGCCTTTTTTCACCAGGAAATTTGTACTGAACAAATCCGGAGTATTTTGCGACTTGATTTGAAAAACCATAACCAATATAACCGCCCAACGAAATGTTTTTCCATAGTTTTTCATTGGTTCGGAAGGGCAAAGTAAGGCGTAATCCTTCGGGATCGGTAATGCGGATAATTTGCTCTACCTTGCCAATATCAAATTTACCCACATCCATATAACCTGTAAACATCACATCAGCAATCCATTTGGCAGTGCGCAATAAAGGAGTATTATTCAGGTCTTTCAGTTTTTCGTCGAGCGTTTCTACAGTGAAATTACTGCTGGCAAAATTGCCTGTTGGTTTGGAGATTGAATCGGTGTAATGATATGCAGCACTGCGTTTTACAAATATTTCAGGTTTCGGATGCAGACTGTCAGCGAGCAATTCGTAATTCATATTAAGTGCCATTTCCTCTGATTGGCGAACCCAGCGATTATTAAGCTGAAGATCGAAATTCTCTGAAATCCGAAGGTTGTGTATGTAGTTAATGTTCGCCTGATTGGGCAATTCTGCTTCGATTTTGGTAAGTGCCAGCGTTGCAGAATCAATCCATAATTTCCCGACAAAAGCCAGATTCTTGATGTTTTTGGTACGAAAATGAATCTCATATTTCTTGCCGGAGGCGGAATGTGTGCTGTCAGCCAGAAAATAATCGTAATAAGCATACCCGGCATTAGCAAGGGGACTGACCATGCTTTTCCCAAAAACCGATACAGAGTTTTCATAGAAATTAAGCTCTGTTTCCAAATTTCCAAGCAGTTTTTCAAGGATTTTCATACCATTTTCGGGCGATGAAAAAATGTTTTTCGAAAGTTCTTTTCTTCCCTTCGAAGTTATGTTGAACTTACTTTCAGCCATATACAAAGGCAATACAAGCGAAGAATCGGTTTTGGAAATATTCCCGGTTTTCAATTGATCGAAAACGTGTTTACTCAACGAGCGTTGATTGATTTTGCTGAGTAAAACCAGATTTTGCTCAGTGCTTTGCATGTTGAATCCGTTATGCTGACTGATATCGTTTGATTTTCGCATGATCCGCACTTTTTTCATCAATTCAAGTGCGGGATTTGCACCCGGAATAATGAACGCTTCCTGCAACAATGTATTTTCCTCATCCAACAATATTTGCACACCTACACTTTGTCCGGGTTTTACCCGAATAGTCTGCTTTTTAAAGCCTACCGACGAAAAAATAAGCTGTGATTCTTTACCGAAATAACGAATCATAAAATAGCCTTCAACATCACTCTGAGTGACATTATCGGAATTTTTAAAGTAGATATTTACCTGTGGGACAGGAGATTTATCGGTATTATTGAGTATTTGACCCACAACAATGGTCTCTTGTGCGGAAACAGCAATGGATACCAAAAAAAAGATGGAAAACAGGAGGGCAACTATATGGCTCGTTTTTTTTTTCAACAGCATATCTTTAATGAAAATCGCCTTACGCCTAAAAAATCTGAAAAATCTGAAAATTTAAACCACAAACCGTTTTATGCCCTGCTCTATATTATGAACATCAAAACTAATAAGATAACCAACCCGCTTACCGGCTTGTTTTAGCTTACTTAAAACTTGTTCTTCATAGACCGGAGTTACTTTGCTAAACGATTTAAATTCACAAATAACAAGATCATTTACTAAAACATCCAATTGTAACGCGTGATTAAAAACTAAATTATCGTAGACAATCGGGATATCTAATTGACGCTTTACGTCATATCCATAATTTGACAAAATATGACAAAAGCATTGCTGATAAGCATCTTCAAGCAGACCAAATCCGAGTTCCTGTTTTACTTTACAGGCAGCTTCAACAATAGATTTTCCTATTGCATCTTCTTTTGGATAATCCGGAGTATATGTTTGAATGTCCATAAACAGCCTTAATTTGAATGACTCAGAACTTATTTTTTTGTTGTAACTTAAAATGATTACTTTTTCGGTGTTTGATAGTACGGATGACAATCCAACACTGTTTTTCTTAAAAAATGAACATCAATATGTGTATAAAGTTCAGTAGTAGTGATAGATTCATGTCCAAGCAGCTGCTGAATAGCACGCAAATTAGCACCGTTTTCAAGCAAATGTGTGGCGAATGAATGTCGGAATGTATGTGGACTAACATTTTTTCGAATGCCGGCCAACATTGCTAACTCTTTCACTATTTTGAAAATCATATCGCGGGTAAGCTTTGTACCGCGGCGATTCAGAAAAACAAAATCTTCATTACCTTTTTTTATGTCAAGCAAATTTCGGTCTGTTTTCCAAAGTTCAATCTGCTTCAGTGCTTGCATCGACATTGGCACAAGCCGTTGTTTGCTTCCTTTTCCTTCCACCAGCATATAGCCTTCATCCAAATACAATTTAGAAAGTTGCAGGTTAATAAGTTCCGACACCCGCAATCCCGACCCGTACAACACTTCAATTATTGCCTTATTTCGTTGTCCTTCAGGCTTCGACAGGTCGATGGCAGCAATAATTTTATCTATTTCGTTCAACGAAAGCACTTCGGGCAGTCGTAATCCGATTTTTGGACTTTCTAGCAATTCAGTCGGATCGTTATCCAGCATGTTACGATAAACCAGAAAATGATAGAACGATTTGATACTTGAAAGAATGCGTGCCTGTGTACGCGGATGAATGCCCAATGAACTGATTTCAATAATAAAATCCCGCAAAATTTCAACCGTGGCTTTTTCAGGAGCTACGTGTGCCTCAACGAGGTAATTATTCAGTTTTTGCAAATCCCGCTCGTATGCATCTATCGTGTTTGACGACAAACTCTTTTCGAGTTTCAGATAGATATGGTAATCGTTGGCAACCGACAACATGCTTCACTTTTTCAAAATCGACACAAAGGTATTAAAAAGATTTTGTATAACTAAAAAAAAGGTCGTAAAGCAATGTTTACGACCTTCTTTTAGTATGAATTATTTTAATGTCTTAAAAGAATATCTTTTGTAACACCATTAATTGTAAGCGTTGCTTTCCTGTCTCTAGTCCCATCACCATAATCAAGAACAGCAGTTCTGGTTTGGGTAGTGGCAGTTACTGTTCCCTGAACAAAATACGGATAATCGTTGTAAATAATCAGCGGGCTAGTGATTTCTACTGAATATGCCACTCCTTTGGCATTTACACCGTTTGAAGATCCTGTAATTGAAAACTCGTCATCCCAAAACTTCCATGGAGTACCACCATTATTGATTCTCTCGCGAGTACGGGTAGCATTACGGATAATGGTTGACTTATCAACGCGGATAATTGTATCCGACACTGTAGTGGTTAGACTTGGGTTTTTAGCAGCATTTAATCCATTGTTTACAATTGATTTAGTTCCTTTTATATTATTTCCATTTATATAAAAGTCAACCAGTTTGATCGTTTTAGTTGCTCCGGTTTTCCAGATTTTGTCAGTCAGCGTAATAATAACTTTTCCTTTAAGTGTATCACCCCGATAATCAACATAACCTGATGTTCCAAAGTCGATTGTAATAACTTTTGGAAAGTAAACAGAATCCGGATGATCAATTGTAATAGTCAGGCCTGAAGTTTCAACCTCAGCTTTCACTGCCAAAGGAGTAGAAGCAGAATATCCATTTGCTGCCAATGTATTAACATATGCATCTGCCGTATTAATAACTGCATCACTCAACGAAGCTGCCTGTGCTTCATCAGATGCTGTTGTCGTTAATTCGGCATCCGTTGCAACATTATTATCATTTTTACAAGAAGTACCAAAAAACGCGAAACCGGCTGATACAACCAATATCGCAATTAGATTTCTTTTTTTCATAATTGTAATTTTAAATGTGTAAACTTAGTTGGTTTTACTCTTTAGTTTGTAGACACAAAATAAATAAAAAGGTTTAATCCATGAACAATGAATCGCGTTAAAATGCCGGTTTTAGTCCAAATAATCTGATTTTTGTCATTATTTATTCATAATTATGCTGATATTTTCATAGCTGTGGGCAAAACTGAATAAAATTTGTAATTTTGCAGACATCATTTATTATACTTTAATGCCAAAAACAACTGCTTCGAGTTTTTATCCCAACCAGGACACTTTCCTGATTGCAGTCGATTGTATCATATTTGGATTTAAGGATAATAAAATCAGTTTGTTGGTTCAACCCCGTTTCCTTGAACCTTTCAAAAACGGGTTATCGCTGTTGGGGGGGTTTGTGAAAGAAAATGAATCAGTTGAACAGGCTGCCAGTAGTGTATTGTCGAGGTTAACCGGTTTGGAAAACATTTATATGGAGCAGGTAGGCGTGTATGGTGCATTGGAACGTGACCCCGGCGACAGAGTTGTTTCGTGTGCTTTCTATGCGCTGATTGATATTGAGTCGCAGGACGAAAAGCTGCTGGAAGAACACAAAGCATCGTGGATGAATATAAACCGAGCCGATGAACTTATTTTTGATCATCCGCAAATGGTGGTCGATGCTATTCAAATTTTAAGACGTAAAGCAGCCACACAACCCATCGGATTCAATCTTTTGCCCGAAAAATTTACGCTTTCTCAGCTTCAGATTCTTTACGAAGCTATTTATAATCAGACTTTTGACATTCGGAATTTCAGAAAAAAAATGTTGGGCATGGATTTTCTTGAAAAACTAAACGAAGTGGATAAATCCGGTTCAAAAAAAGGGGCTTTCTTTTATCGGTTTAAAGAAGAAAAAACACATGTAGCCCAGGAATCATCTGTATTTTAATTTAATTATACTTTCCGTATCGACTGTAACTCCAATTTTGTTCTATCTTTGCCGACAGTTTATATAATAATTATTCATTAAATATTTAAAAAATGAAACTAAACAAAATAATTGTCGGATTCTCACTTTTGCTATTAACAGTATCGGCATTTGCTTATGACGCAGTTGGACACAGGATTGTAGCGGACATAGCCTACAACAACCTCACCGATAAAGCCCGTACACAGGTTGACAAAGTGCTGGGTAAAAAAGGATTGGTTTACGAAGCCACCTGGGCAGATGAGGTTCGTAGTGACAACAAATATGCCTACAGTTACCAATGGCATTATCAGGATCTGGACGATAATATGACTTCTTCAGACATAAAGAAACTGCTCGATAATCCTACTTCTGAAGGCGAACATTTATTTTTTGCACTGGATCAAATGCAAACCCGTTTGAGTAAAGATAAAAACGATGCCGAAGCACTGAAGTTTCTGGTTCATTTTATGGCAGACTTACATCAACCTATGCACATGGGACGTAAAGACGATAAAGGGGGGAACAAAGTGGACTTCAACTGGTTTGGGCGGAAAACCAACCTGCATTCGGTATGGGATGGTTCATTAATTGAAAGTCAAAAAATGTCTTTTTCAGAGTATAGTCAATATTTACAGGATAAATTTGAAACCCGTAAAGCTGAAATTAAAAAGAATGGAATTTTACAGTCAATCGAAGCATCGTATGCTGTACGTAACCTGATTTATGCATATGATAGTTCAGACACAAATAATTATCATTACGTTTACTTTTTTGGCGACAAGCTGGATGAGATGTTGTATCGTGGTGGCATCCAACTAGCCAATGTGCTGAATGCTATTTATAAATAAATTTTGACTGAAGATACTCAGTATTCCCTTCTTAATCAGTTGATTTTGAAGGGAATTTTCTTGTCTAAAACTTTTTAACGTCAAAAATGTTTTATTTTCTAAAGTAAAACTATCCCTTATTCGTCTTCCATTTTATGGAGACAAGCGTAAACATAGCAATGGCTGACAAAAAAGCACTTTCCATAACGAAAACCATACAGGAATTTGGAAAAAGTCTGTTTGGGTTCGTGCGTGGCAGGGTGAAATCGACCGAAGATGCTGAAGATATACTTCAGGATGTGTGGGTGCAGTTGAGCAATTTAAGCGATGTGGCTGATATTGAGAATGTAAGTGCGTGGTTATACGAAGTGGCACGAAATAAAATCACCGACCGCTCACGCAAAAAAACCAACCTGGCACTGGAAGATTACAGTTACGAAAACGACGAAGGCGAATTCAATTTCAAGGAAATACTGTTGATGGACGACAGCAATAATCCTGATTTGAGCTTCTTTAAGGAATTATTCTGGTCAGAATTTCAAAAAGCGTTGGCCGAATTACCCGAGAATCAACGGGAAGTATTTCTTCTCAACGAGATGGAAGACCTTACACTTCAGCAAATTGCCGACCAGAAAGGCGAAAATCTGAAAACCATTATCAGTCGCAAAGGCTACGCAGTGAAACATCTGCGAAACAAACTGAATTATTTATACAAAGAACTAAACAATTAGTCGGCAGTTTGTTGTCGGCAGTAAAAATATAAAAGCATGGAATCAACAAATCAACATCAGTGGAGAACAAGAAGATTTTTCTTCTTTCCGGTATTTATAGCCGG